>JAYEKN010000215.1 GCA_034661015.1 Candidatus Cloacimonadota bacterium | reverse complement strand
CCGTAAAGGAAAATCTTGATTTAAGTTCCGTTTTTTTCTGAAATTGACTTAAATTTTTCTAACTCACAAATATAACGCTAATTAACTTAATAAATAATTTTTTCAATTCGTCACGGAGTGGTCCGTGCCGTCTCGAAAAGGCTACTTTACGGACGCACACTAATTCGTTTTATTTATTTTATCAGTTTTTATGCGAATAATTTTTTCCCCCTCTTTTGCCATTCCAAGTTCGCGTGCTTTTTTTTCTATGACTTTTAAGTCAGCTTTTTCAAGTTGTTGACGCTCTTGTGCCAATTTGCCTTTTTGCTTTCGAAGCTGTTCAAACTCTATTTTTTTATCTTTAATAATTTGATTGCTTTTTAAAATTTTTATTACATTAAATTTACCGAAGAAGACTATCCAAAGCAATATCAAGACGAGGATGATAACAAAAAGTTTCATCCTCGCGTGATTTTTTCTATTTTTTCTTACCACAATAATACTATTTCAAGAAAAGTTTATAGGTATTTTGCAAACAAATCTTTTCCCGGAAATATTGCATCCTTACCGAGTTCCTCTTCAATGCGAAGCAGCTGGTTGTATTTCGCAATTCGTTCGGAACGCGATACGGAGCCTGATTTTATCTGCCCACAATTTGCTGCTACTGCCAGATCAGCAATAGTATGATCACAGGTTTCGCCAGAACGATGGGAAACAACGTTGGTATAACCGTTTGCTTTTGCCAACTCAATTGTATCCAATGTTTCAGTCAAAGTTCCAATCTGGTTGAGTTTGATCAAAATGGAATTTGCACATCTCTCGTTAATTCCACGCAAAAGGATTCGACTGTTAGTAACGAATATGTCGTCACCAACAATCTGAATATCATTTCCAAGTTCTTCGGTCATATATTTCCAGCCCTTCCAATCATCTTCCGCGAGTCCGTCTTCTATAGAAATGATCGGGTAATGTTCAATCCAGTTTCGATAAATAGCAACTGTTTCTGTGGCTGTCCATTTTTCTCCATCAAGAGTTTTCAGTAAGTATTTTCCATTTTTATAGAAAGTTGAGGCTGCGGAATCAAGAGCGATCGCTACATCATCCATCGGACGATAACCCGCTTCTTTTATTGCCTTAACAATGAGTTTTAGGGCATCTTCGTTTGACTTGAGGTTCGGAGCAAATCCGCCTTCATCGCCGACAGCAGTGGAATAGCCGTCTTTTTTTAGGATAGATTTGAGAGTGTGAAAAGTTTCAGATGCGATTTGTAAAGCATGTCTGAAGCTCTGCGCCCCGATGGGCATTATCATAAATTCTTGCACATCAACGTTGTTATCGGCATGTTGACCACCATTTAGCACATTGAACATTGGGATTGGTAGCACTTTTGCGTTTGTCCCGCCAATATACTGATATAAAGGAAGTCCCAATTCGATTGACGAAGCACGAGCAACTGCCAGTGAAACGCCGAGAATTGCATTTGCACCGAGATTCTCTTTGTTTTCCGTGCCATCAAGTTCCAATAAAATTCGATCTATTTTTACCTGATTACTGCTTTCCATTCCGAGTATTTCGGGAGCAATTTTCTCATTAACGTTAGCCACAGCTTTGGTTACACCTTTTCCCAAAAATCTATCGGGATCACCGTCTCGCAGTTCTATTGCTTCATTCTCTCCGGTGGAGGCACCGGAAGGAACAGCTGCCCGACCAACGATGCCGGATTCGAGAAGCACTTCCACTTCCACGGTTGGATTTCCACGAGAATCCAATATCTCTCTGCTATATAAAGCACTTATTATAGACATAATATTCTCCTATTTATCTTCTGATGTGGATACAACATCATACTCAACGTCTTCACCATCTATATAGACGAATTTAGGTTTTTGAGGATAATCTCTTTTCTTTATCTTTTCAGAATCACCCTCTTCTTCCATTCTCCATACTTCCCATCTTTCATCACTTCCGTCCACGCAGAAACTGATCTTCTTTTTTCTGAAACCGTCAATGACGAATTGGATGCTCTCTAATGATGTGATCTTTGTTACCGGAACACAGAATTTTTGAGCGTCATATAAATATCTTTCTTCTTCTTTCACTTTTTTCTTTGCCATGATTTCTCCTTAAAAGAACGGAAAAAATAATACGAGAAATCCTTTTTCCATTCTCCATTTTTTGTTTTAATTGTTTTTGAATAAATTAATTTCTACTAATAAACAAATTATGTGACCAATTGTAATGTGAGC
>JAYEKN010000214.1 GCA_034661015.1 Candidatus Cloacimonadota bacterium | reverse complement strand
ATGTAGGGTAATTCAAAGTAAATTCTAATCAGTCATATCAACCTTAAGTTCGATCTGACCTTTTTCATATCCCTTCAAATTTTTTACCATTCCGATAATCACATCACGAAACATTCTTTGAACAAATGGTACAATTTTCATTTCTTTTCCGTTAATTCTCAATTCAATTTTTTTATCATTATCCATAACACAATCCTTTCTGGTTTTTTCACCTTTTAATATTTTCCCTACCATTTCGTAACAGGAAAAACCGCATTCTCCACAGCATTCCGGAACCGGCAACGGGAGAACTTCAAAAACTTTCTTTTCCACCATGTCAGCGATTTCTTGTATGTCTTCTCTGCTATTATAAACTTTTAGATTTTTATATGTAAAATGCTTGTCGGCAAATTTTCCCGAAATAGCAAAAATAGTCTCATCAAGCAATTCGTCAATCTGCTCGTGATCTTTAGCACATAAAATTCGCGGAACCGCTACCTTTTTCATTCCTTCAATTACTACATAATCGGCATTGAGATGTTCGAGCATTTCATTAAGAGAAAGCTGACGATGCCAGATTTGATAGGTTTCATTTATTCCACGAGCAAAAACAACGTCGTTACTCGCTTCCCAATGCTGATATGAATTTGTGCCCTCTGTTTCCATAGCAAAATCTTCAAAATGAATATCCTTGATGGAGACAACACGATGCCCTCGCTTTTTTAATTCCTTTATCAATTCCACAACCAGTCTTGTTTTCCCGGTGTGATGATACCCGGAAACACTAAATACTTTCATCATTATTCCTTTCTATAATTTTTCTATTTTCATCTTCTTAAAATCAAAAAATATTATGGAAGATAAATAAAACAAATATCATAAGACACGATATTTGAATTATATAATCAACCAATTTCAGTTTATGCTTATGTAAAAAAGTCCGTTTTTTATATAAACCGAAACCACGCAAATCCAACGAAATTGCTCGATAGCGTATTTCCGTCAAAGTACTTCCAACTACGGGAAATAAAAGGGAGAGGAAAGCGGAAACGCGGTTTCGAAGAGGAAGATCCGAAAGAATGATTCCACGTAATTTTAATGCTTCCTGAATTTGAGAGAATTGTTTTTTGAAAATATGAAGAAAATGAATCGCAGAAGCAAGTAAAAAGGTTAGCTTTTCGGGAAATTTCCAACCCCGAAATGCCATCAGATAATCAAAATATGGAAGATCAAGTAATAATCCGGCAATCAGGATCAGTAAGAAAAAACGTAACGAAGAAGCAATTCCATATTCAAGCCCTACAGAAGTTACTTTGATGAAATTCCATTGCCAAAGCACTTCACCTTGCCTTCGAAACAAAATCTGAAAAATCATCAACACGGCAATTGGCAGGGCAATTCTCTTCAAACGATGAGCCAAACGCTGAAATCTGCTTTTACTTGGATTTATCAGGAACAGCAATATTACTGAAAAAATAATCAAACTTACTTGCACTTCAACAGTTTGATAAATGATGGATAGAGATGTAATTAGGATCACAATAATCAGTAGAGTTCGCAGATTTATTTTCATATTTAGGAAATAGCACGTATATTACGCTGATACTGAATTTCATGCAAAAAAAAATCTACCATGCGAAAATCGTTCTTGTCATTGTTTATCAGTGTAGAATTTATCACAAATTATACCTGTTGAATATTTTTATCACTGATATTGAGATGCGTGTCTATAATTTCTTTGAAATATGATTGACGATGTGAGAGAATGAGAGTGCCAAGATTTTGCGTTTTTCGTTCACGTAGGATATTGAGCAATATTTTGATGAGATTGTCATCCAATCCTGCAGACGGTTCGTCAAGCATCCAGAATTGCTCGTTTGCAAGAAGCAAAGCACTCAATCCGATTCTTTTTATCTGACCGCTGCTCATTTCCCAAACAGGGGATTGAGCGTAATCTTGCAAATGGAAACGGTGCAAAGCATTTGTGCGAGTAAATTTTTTTTCTTCATTGTCCTTTGACCGAAATTTATGTTGCCAGATTCCAAGGTCTTCAAAAGGTGTTGTTCCGATTAGATTTTCCACGGTCCCTTGTTTTATATAAATAATTTTTGTTGAGAGTTCGGGAACGGAAAGGGAATTAATAGAATTTCCGTCAATTTGAATTTCACCTTCAAAATCTTGCAACAAACCGGATAGCAGTCGGCAAAGCGTAGTTTTTCCGCTGCCATTCTCACCTGTGATTAAGGTAGTTTTATTTTTTCCTATTTGAAAATTGCAGTTTTCAAAAATAGATTCTTGGGATAAATAAGCAAAATTCAGCCCTGTGATTTTATATAAATAATCAGTTTTCATTTTGACTTAATTCGACGCAGATTACGCTGATTGAACAGATGAACGCTGTAAAAAATCATTTTTTATTATAATATTTAATCTGGTAAATAATTCTTTTCTAAGTGATGTTGTTTATCACACTCATCTGTGTCTTATCTTGTCTGATTATTTGAAACCAGTTCCTTCATAATTCAATGGTTTTTGTGGCGATCTTAGAAAAAAAGTTCAGATGTTCGGTAGCAATTATCGCTTTCCCTTGTTGAGATAATTTTTGGATAAGCGTGATTAAAAGTTCGATTTTTTTATCGGAAATTCCGTTGAAGAGTTCGTCAAGCAACAAAACTTGAGGAGAGAAAGTCAGCAAAGAAGCAAGAGCAACCAATTTTTTTTCCCCATAAGACAGGAAAGCAGTTTCTCTGTTTCTTAGCTGTTCTATTTCAAGTTCTTTCAGAATCTTGGAAAGGCGATGTTCGATTACCTTGGGTTCGATCCGGAGATTTTCCGGATAAAAAGCCAATTCCTGCTCAACACTCGGGAAGAATAATTGATGTTCAGGATTTTGCAGCAAAATACTAATTTTCAGAGAGAGTTCTGGTAAAGAAAAGGACAATATCGGTTTTCCGAAAATATTAATGATTCCTTTTTGAATTCCGTGAATTGTCTTGGGGATTACTCCGCAAAGATTGTAAAGCAAAGTGGTTTTTCCACAGCCACTATTACCTTTTATCTGAATTATTTCACCTGCCTTTACCTCCAAAAAAAAATCTTTTAGAATCCACGCTTGATTGGTATTGTAGCGAAAAAAAAGGTTTTTAGCAGAAAGAATGTTCATTTTGTCAGCTCAATTTTTTTTATAAATTTGAGCCATCTCTGCGGATGTTCATCTTCTGCAAATATTACCTGAACATCCTTTTGTGAAGGCAAGAAAACCAAGTAACAATCTGTTAGTTCGGAAGTCTCTGTTTTGACTGTCCAGCCATCAATTGCGTAAAAATTTAAACTGGAGAAACTACTGGGTTTAACTCCTAAAAAATTCGTAATTTCGGTGAGAGGATAGCCTGATAACTCATCTCCCATTTTTGTTGAAAATTTATATAATCGATTTTTTCGGAGTTCATCAAATGATAGATGAAAAGAATTCCCTCTTATCAAAATATCAATTCCGTTTTTAGAAATTTGCTGTGAATTTGTTTTTGAGGGTGGTTCTCTTAATAAAAGCAAGACACTGAGAACGGCAACCAGTATAAGGAGGATAATAAGAATTTTTTTCATTTACAATTCCGGATTTGAATAATTTTAAATGCAATCATTTTGTGAAATAATTTATAAGAAACAATTCCACCCAAAATACCGGAAATTGCAGATACAACCATCGCGATCAATAAAGGAATCCAAGCCAGTCGCATAACGAGCACCGTAACAGTAAAGGTTCCGGCAAGATTTGCAACTGTACAAATCGTGGTGTGAAATGCCAATTTGTTTTTATTAGAGAAAAAAATCGCAACAATATCTGCAACAATTCCAGGTAAAGTATAACTGATCAACGACACAGTTCCGTGATTTCCAAAAAATCCTAAACAGATCACAAGAATTGCCTGCACTATACAAAATAAAATTCCGGCGCCAGGTTTGTTTACAATTGCCATAACGAGCACAAGCCACATCATGTAAAATCCACCGGCAAGAGATCCACCCGGAATCACAAGCGGTGCTGAAATAAGATGCACCAGTGGAGTAACGATTGGTTTGATTGCCAAACCCAAAGCACTTAAAATGGAGATATAAAGCAGATCGAGGGTTGAAAACTTTTTTAGAAAATTCATTTCAGAACACTTCGTAGATTTCGGATGTTAAGCAGATAAACATTGATAAAAAAATTGCACAAATAATACTCCAAAATAAATTTTTATTTTGGAAGGCAAAATGATTGTAAAACTTCGCCTTTCCAAACGCGGGAGGAATGGTCGTTTCCAACCAAACCCTAAAGGTGATACATCGTGCCGTAAAAAAGTTTAGAGTGCATCACTCGACGATTTTTTTAAAAAAATTGGAAAGTGTGATTTTATGTCAAGATTTGCTTGAGATATATCTATCCTGTTACCATTTTTCTAAAATTTTTCAAAAGGATCATTAGACCGAAAAGCATTATTCTGCTTGTGTTATAAATAGATATTTCAATTATAAATTGGCAAAAATCTAACTATGGACAGTCACCCTTAAAAGTATCCATCGCAATATTTATCGTAACCGGTTGCGAAGTTACCGTAGATGATTCGGAAGAAGGAAGACTAAAGATAATTAACGGTGCTTCATTTAGTATTTGGGTGTCTGTAGATAATGGATCGCAGACAACCTTGAATCAAAACGAGTATGTAGAATACACATGGGATCTTGATCCTGATGAAACAATTCAGGTGAATGTTGAATACGGCATTGTTGTTGGCAACGCCATTTCTACAACATTTGAATTAGAAGCAGGATATACTACCGAATATACGGTAGTCCAAGAAAATGGAGAGCTGCATTTGACAAACAATTCTTCCCGTGAAGTTTGGTATTTTCTTGATGAGGGAGACTTAAATACGCTTACCGCAAATCAAACGGATCAATGGACCTATGATATGTTGGAATATGAGCAAACTAATACGCAAATTGATTATTCCGGTTATCACGTTTTCACCAACACGAGCATCGAAACTATTACAGGTGGCTCGATAACAAATTTCGTCATTGAGCCAGACGGCGGCGGAATAGAATTTCATAATGATATGTTGTTTACAAATATTACAGAAGTATATCTATCACCAAGTGAAGATCCAACTTGGGGAGAAAATGATTTAGATGGCATTCTCTATCCAGGTGAATTCACTTTTTGGACTGTATCACCGGGTTCTTGGGATATTCTTGCAATTGATGAATATGGAGTAGAATATACTACTTTTGACAATATCATTACTCTTGATGAAACATCTGTGTTTTATGTTGAAGGATGGGATAAAACCGGAAAATCTTATAACAACATGAAAAACAGAAAAACTTTCCCGGACTTCAAAACAGAAGATAGAGTTGAATTAAAGAATCCCAATTTATTGAAGTAATAAATATTTGATTTAGAAAAAAAGCCGATTCCCAAAATGTGAATCGGCTTTTTTTGTGCTTCTCTTGACACTATTCTCGCAAATCCAATTTTTATTTCTATGCAAATATTAATAACAGCAGCTCTAAATGAAGAATTACAACCTTTGGAAAAATTCATAAACACGGAATTCTCTAAAGAAAAAAATGTGGCTTTTTCTTTTCTGAAAACCGGACTGGGAATGAAGAAAACCCGAAGAGAATTTTCTTATACGGTTAAAAAAAATGTTTATGATTTTGTTTTAAACATCGGAACTGCCGGCAGTTTGGATAGCAGATTTAAAATCGGTGATATTTTTTTTGCAACAGCCTTTTCAAAGCTATTTAACAATGAAATTATTACTATCAAAAATCCTTTTGCTAATTTTTATTATATCCCTGAAGATTGGAAAAGAGGGGAACTTTTCACTTCATTAAAACCGGTTGTAAATCGGAAGCAAACGAAAATGGTGAAATCGCTCACGCAATCT
Organism: Candidatus Cloacimonadota bacterium; assembly: GCA_034661015.1. Taxonomy (NCBI): domain Bacteria; kingdom Pseudomonadati; phylum Candidatus Cloacimonadota; species Candidatus Cloacimonadota bacterium. The sequence continues at coordinate 5,333 of JAYEKN010000214.1, read as the reverse complement.
CAGGCTGTGGATATGGAAGCCTATGCTATCGCAGATATTTGTCTGGCAGATTCAATTCCTTTTTTCTCGCTCAAAATAATCAGTGACCATGCAGAACCACTAAGCAAAAAGGAATTCCTGAATAATTTGCATAAAATTCAAGGATTTTTACATTCGGCGGTTAATATTTTTATTAAGCAAAATTTATTCGGTCAAAAGAAATGGGAAAACAATGAATTCATATAAATTAGCAAATCTTAAAATTTCTCAATGCAACTCATCTGACAAAACGTTTAATATTTTTTGTAAAATTGATACCTCTAAAATTCAACCCGAAAATTCTCTACTGTTTGTAAAACCAATTATTGTTACCGAATCTAACAATGGATACAAAGTCGTCTCTGGATTTCAACTTTTAGAATTGTTTCAGAAGCAAAAAATACTCGAAATTCCCGCATACATACTTCCCCAAAACATGCCTTTAGAAAAAATAATTTCAATTATTTTATATTATGTCAAACAAGAAAAAAATCTGAATATCCTCGAAATCTCTCAGATAATTTTTCTTCTTGTCGAACATGGTTTTGATAACAAAGCAATCGCACAAAAATTTTGCAACCCTTTGGGAATCCCTCCAAAAACAAATATTATTCAGCAATATTATTCTATCCAAAAGATTGTCCCGATTGTTTCCAATTTTTTAATAACGAAAAACGCACCGCTTAAAATGTGGAAAATTTACTCCGAACTAACAAAATCAAAGCAAATAATTTTGGCAAAAATTCTTTCAAAGACAAATCCCTCATTGAGCATTTTTCACGAAATTTCCACAAACCTGTCTGAAATTTCTCGGCGAGACGAGATAGATTTTGAACAAATTATAGAAAATTTGCATCTACTTGAAATATTTGAGAAAGCACCTAACCAAAATACACTTTCGGGAATCAGGCAAAAAATCTACAATGCACGTTACCCGACTATCTCAAAATATCGTCTTCAAATAGCAGAAAAAATAAATAAATTGGATGCACCAAATAACGTGAAAATCATCCCTGACAAAACTCTTGAGACGAAAAACTTCAAGATAAACTGCGAAATAAAATCAGCAAAAGATCTGGTAAAATGTGTTAATTTTTTTAAAAACAATGAAGAAGAATTGAAAAAATTTTTCGCATAATACTTGGATTTTGAAATATCACGCCTGCCCTGTGAAATCTATTTTCATATTTCATCGGGGGATATTTCACTCCAAAAAATCATAATGAAAATAAAACATATTTTTGTAACAAAATCCGCTTTAAACGATCAAATAACTCATAAAATTTTGGATTTTCATTCAGATTGCGAGACGCAACTTCTAAATAATTCCAAAGATATAAATAAGATTCCAAAATCGTTTCATCCCAAGCAAACCCTTTTACTTGCTCAATCCAAAGGAGATATTGTAAAAGGATGTCCCGGGACATCATCGGATTATCTCTGTTGTAGATATCAAATTATTAATCAAACAATCAACTGCCCCCTAAATTGCACCTATTGCATTCTTCAATTTTATCTTAATCAACCTGCTACGATAATTTATACGGATTTTGATAACATTTTTTCTGAACTGAGCGCAAAATTAGACAAGCAAAAAAATCGTTTCATCCGAATTGGAACCGGCGAATTGGGTGACAGTTTGGCATTGTATGGTTCGCGTCTTTTTGCCGAAAAAGCGATAAAATATTTTGCAGACAGAACCAATGTACTTTTTGAAATTAAATCCAAAATTACGAATATTGATAAACTGATAAAAATTCACCATGCAAATCATACGGTTTTCTCTTGGTCGCTTAATCCTACAGAAATTGTTAAAGCTGAGGAGACTAATACTGCCAGCATTGAGGAAAGACTTTCTGCAGCAAAGAAAGCCCAAGAAGCCGGATTCTTAGTAGGTTTCCATTTTGATCCGATCTTTGCCCACCCGGATTGGAAAAAGATTTATGGAAATCTCATAGATAAACTTTACTCAATTATTAATCCGGATAGAATTGTTTGGATCAGTATGGGATCATTGCGATTTCCTCCTGAAATGAAAGAAAAAATCAATCGACATTATCCGCACACGAAAATTATTTACGGAGAAATGTTGCGGGGACATGACGGTAAAATGCGATATGCCAGACCAGTCCGTGTTCCAATATATAAATTTATTTATAAAAAACTTTCTGAAATAGCAAACCCACCTTTTATCTATTTTTGTATGGAAAATAAAACAGTTTGGCAAGAAGTTATGGGATTTTCCCCTAAGGATAACGCTGAATTAGATTGGATGTTTGCAGAAAGTATTTTTCGCAGGTTCGATATCATCAACCGTGAACCGTTAATAGAGGATTACGAGCAAGTACTCAATCTGGATGGCAAAGAATTCTAAAACGAGCGATAAAAATTTGCTTTTTTCTAAATTTTTGGAGAGACAAAACTGACGAGTTTTAAATTCCCAATCAGATTCATCAAATTTCAGAAACGGCTTTTAATATTTTTTCTCTTTCTTCCGGTGTGGTCATCATTACTAAAATATCGTTTTCATTAATAATGTATGTTTCACCGGGATTATAAATCCAGTTGCTTTCTGATCTAACTGCCAGAAGCAGAGAATTTGAAAACTTTGCAATATTCAAATCCAGTATTTTTTTTCCAAAATACTTTTCCGAGATAATGAAGTCTTCAACCCGTAAATTTTTATCCTTATCCCTTAACATAATATCGAGAAAGGAAACTGCTGCCGGTCTTATCATTTCGGAAGCCATTCTTAGTCCACCGATAAAATCCGGAGAGATCACATTATTTGCACCTGCTCTTATTATCTTCGCCCTATTGAGAGGATCATAATTGCCGGCAATTATTTTTAACTCAGGATTCAATTGTCTGGAAGTTAGACTTATCACGATATTCTTGTGGTCATCATCCATTGAAGCGAAAAGCCCGGTTGCTCTCTCTATTCCTGCTCTTAAAAGAACGTTATCATCCATGCCTTCTCCCTCAATATAGAGCCAATCCGGATATTGGTTTATAACATCTTCAATGAGAGATTTATCCTGCTCAATTACAACAAAATCCCGATTAGTCGAAGATAATTCCTTCGCAATATGAAGCCCAACTCTATTAATTCCGCAAATAATGAAATGATTGCTTAATTTTTTGATTCTTTTTTCCATTCTCTTTCTCCTAAAAGTTTCTTTTAAAGCTCCCTCAACGGCAAACGCTGCCAGTGTTGAAAATACATAAGTTAAAATTCCAATTCCTGAAAAAGCAAGAAACATTGTGAAAATTTTGCCGGATGAATTGCCACTAAGATTAATAACTTCCCGATACCCTATGGTTGAAATGGTAATAACCGTCATAAAAAGGCAATCAATTAGGGGGGTATCTTCCCCTTGATCAATGATCGAATAGCCAATCGTGCCGAGTAATATCACCATAATGAGTGTAATACCAGCCCAAAGCAGTTTTTTGCTAATTTCTTGGGAAATATTATTATTCATGTTTTCTCTATAAAATTAAGTTGAAAACCTCCCCAATGGTTGGGTGTGCAAACGACTATTGTTACGCCTCAATCATTGCGAAGGTCTTTGCCCATTTGCAAGGTTTACAACTACTTACTCAGTATCCCAATAACTTCCTGCACCTTTTCAGAGACCATTTTTTGTATTTCTTTTAATCTGTCCGGATCTGTACTTTCAAAACGTAATACGAGCACCGCCTGTGTGTTGGACGCTCGCACAAGTGCCCAGCCGTCATCAAAAGTAATTCTCATCCCATCAATATCATTGATATTAAAATTTTTATTCAAAAAATAATTCTTCACTTTCTCGACCACTTTAAACTTAATATCTTCAGGACAATCAGTCCGAATCTCGGGTGTATTAAAAGTTTCCGGAACATCTGCTAACAATTCGCTCGCTTTCTTCTCGGTTTTTGAAAGTAATTCAAAAAATCTTCCGGCAGCGTAAATGGCATCATCAAATCCAAAATATCTGTCTGCGAAAAACATATGCCCACTCATTTCTCCACCAAGGGGAGATCCAATTTCTTTCATCTTTTGTTTGATGAGTGAATGTCCGGTTTTCCACATAATCGGATTTCCACCATGCAAGCGAATATCATCATAAAGATTTTTGGAAGATTTCACTTCGGAAATAATTGACGCACCAGGATGGTCTTTCAGCACATCACGTGCAAAAATATCCAAAATTTGATCACCCCATAAAATATTTCCTTTTTCATCAACCGCCCCGATTCTATCCGAATCACCATCAAAACCTACTCCAAGGTCTGCATTTTCCTGCTTAACAGTTTTGATTAGTTCGGTAATATAGGCTGGAACAGTTGGATCCGGATGATGGTTTGGGAAATTTCCATCCGGTTTCTCAAAAAGAGAGATCACTTCACAGCCCATTCGCTCGAAAATTTCCGGTGCAACCGGACCTGCAGTCCCGTTACCCGAATCAATAATAACTTTGAGTTTCTTATCCAAGTGAAGATTTTCAACGAGATAATCCTGATATTCTTTCACGATATTATCATATTTTTTCACAGAACCTTTTTTGGAAATATAAACTTCCTCATGGATAATCTCACGAATTTTCTGAATTTCTTTTCCATACATTGAAGAAGTTCCAAGGCACAGTTTGAAGCCATTATAATCAGCCGGATTATGACTTCCGGTGATCATTATTCCCGCATCGGTTTCCAGTTTCTCAATTGCAAAATATAGCACAGGTGTGGGAACAGTTCCCACATCAATAACTTCGCAGCCGGTATTTGCCAAAGATTTTGTGATAATATCTCTGAATTTGTCTGAACTCAAGCGAACATCGCTGCCCACTGAAACGGTTTTCATTCCCTTTTTGTGAATATAACTGCCGAAAGCCAAACCAATGTTCTCTACAACATTATTGGTAAGGTCTTCATCAACAATACCGCGAATATCGTATTCTCTAAATATTTGTGGATTTAACATTTTTGTTCTCCTATACTTGATAGCATTATTTTATCCTCAATTAATTCATTTTGATGAAAATGTGTCAACTTTTGAGAAACTCGAGTCGGACGAACTCTTTTCCCGTTCGACTCGGGTTTCGCACCACGAGAAAAAAAATCCCAACTCGAACGCAAAAGACGGCGTCCCAGTCGAGATTTGAGAAACTCGAGTCGCGTCATTCTTTTCGACACGACTTGGGTTTCAGGCATCCATCTTTGCGAAAGTTCTCGTAAATTTGTTATGCTGAGTAAAACAATTTGCTGGCTTGATTATTTTGTTTCTGCGATAATTTACCGAAACTTTCGCAAAGATTTGTGCAAAAAAAATCCCA
>JAYEKN010000213.1:7452-11299 GCA_034661015.1 Candidatus Cloacimonadota bacterium | reverse complement strand
CTAACAATTTTGCAATGATTCTCCGCAGGTAATTCGACACTGATAAACACTGATTTTGCTGATGAACACTGATACTACTCTTTTTGTAATTAAATTTTATCTTGCGAAAATCCACTTTTTCAGTGTTTACCCCGTTGGATAATTTATATAATTTAAATGTTATTATTTTTAAGCAACAGAGTATCCTACGGGGTGAATCTGCGTCGAATCCCTACTTTACGGACAGACTCTAATTAGCGTTTGTCTGTTACATTTGGGTTCGATCCGCCAAATATTCTATCCATAAAATTATTGAAGGATAAATCCAATTTTCACCCCGCCAATTTTTACATTTGGAAAAATCCGCAAAAAAGGGGACACTAATTGGATAAATTTCCCCAAATATTGAAAAGAAAGAGTATAAGAATCAGTATTTCCAAAACACTGTGTAATTATGTGTAAATACGCTAAATAGTGTTGAATATAAAAAATTACTCACAAGTTCTAAACACAAAATTTAATTTTATATCTATCTTAATATTAGGGAGATAGAGAGAAAAAGTCCATTTAGAGCGATGAGTTATACACGTTTTGATTAAGAGGTGTTTTGATTTTTCATAACTCACTAAATAATCCTAAATTATAAAAAAAATATAACTGATATTGGCTCTATTTTCATAAATTTTTGGGGATAATTTTTGTTTGTAAAATTGAATTTGAAAGACAAAAAAAAGTATGCAAAAATTGACAGTAATATTTAACCTAATTTTTGGAAAGAAAACAATTATATTTTATGGAAAGGATTTATATGGGTTGGATAGGAAAACTTATTGGCGGTGGAATCGGATTGGTTCTGGGTGGACCAATTGGTGCTTTGATAGGTGCAAGCGCAGGCCATATTTACGATAGTTCCCCGAAGAATACCACGGCGACCGAAAAATCACAAACCGCATATTTTGTAGCGATTTTTGCATGTCTTGCGAAAATGGCAAAAGCAGACGGGTATGTTTCCAAAGAAGAAATTTCAGAAATAGAAGCTTTTATAAAAAATGCAAAAATGAGCCCTAATCTAAAAAAAGAGGCTATTGAAATTTTTCAAAGAGCGAAGGATGATCCGACAGATGTGGCGGAATATTTGAATCAATTTGGACAAATTGTTAGTTGGGATCGGCAAATATGCGAGAATTTTGTAAGAACACTTCACACTTTGGCTTTGGCAGACAGGAAAATAACCGCTGGTGAAAGGGATATACTTTTTCAGGCAGAGAGGATTCTTAGATTACGCCATAATTTTATAAATGATTTACTTGGAGCTGCTAATTTGCGGATAAGTGAAGCTTATGAAATTCTTAATTGTAATGATAAGATGACAGATGCAGAGATAAAAAAAGCATATCGCAAAAAATGTTTGGATTTTCATCCGGATAAAATTCAGTCCAAAGAACTACCCTCGGAATTCGTTAGTTTTGCGAACGAGCAAATGGCAAAAATTCACGATGCATATAGCCAAATTAGGGAAGTGAGAGGATTTAGGTAAAACTCATAACGAGATAATTCAAAATCCCAAAACGTCTTCGATGCTTGCCATTGCGAGAAGAGTTTGCCCGATAAATTCCTCTAAAGTCATATCGAATTCCGTGCATGCTTTTATCTGTTCTCGGTTTGCACCGGCTGCGAATCTTTTTTCTTTAAAACGGCGCATTACAAAATTTGTGTCCAGAGCAGAAATTTTCTTTTTTGGGTGCATCAACGTTGCAGCAATGATTAGCCCTGTAAGTGAATCCACAGAATAAAGCACCTTGTCCATCAGGTGAGTTCGTTCCAAGTGCCCCGGATGTGCTTTTATAGCGTAGATAACTTCATTGGGCAAATAATATTTTTCCAATTTTTCTGCAGTAATAAAACCGTGCTTAGCAAAATTATTTTTGGTTTCTTCATAATCAAGATCGTGAAGCAAGCCGGCAAGTGCCCAGAGATTTTCATCCTCGCTAAAATATTTTGCGAAATGTTTCATAGCTGCTTCCACAGCCAAGCAGTGCTTTTGCAGATTTTTATTTTTTAAATTTTCCTTAAGCAAATTTAGAGCAAATTCTCTCTCCATAATAATTCCTTTCTATAAAATATTTTTTATTAGTTTCGTCACATAACTGAGCCCACTAAAAAAGGTCACTTTTGGCTAATTGTATTAAAACCGTTAAAACGGTTAGAATTCCTTATCTCCTTATTAGCCCCCGACTTAAGTCGGGGGTTAATAAGAAACACAAGTTATGGATTTAACCATTTTAATGGTTAAATCCCATTTTTTAAGTAGGCTCATAACTATTTTATGATTTTCCCAGTTTCTTCAATTCTTCTTTTATTCCCGGAATCGTTGAAGAAAGTGCTGTTTTGATTATTTCAATCATCCGTTCATCAGGAATGCCTGTCCATTCATCCATAAAAATTTTTTTGAATTCGATTGTGAGTGCACAACCGGAACGCGGGAAATTTTTGTGAACCCATTTCATAAAGTTGCCACCCGGGAATTTCACATTTTCGCGCACGTCCGGATTTCTTCCGCCATAATCAGATTTTTGCAAATCGGAGATAAAACGATCAACAATATTTCCCCAGTATTTTCGTGGCATAGTACCCGTTCCGATGCTAATTTCCGGATTCAATTTCGCATCTGCCGGTTCTGCATTCAACCCGCTCCTGCGATGATTGTAAGAATGAATATCCAACACAACGAATTTACCATATTTATTTTTTATATCTGTAAAAAATTTATACATCTCAGCATAAAAGTCATCGTATTCCCGCAGCGAATTTTTGATGATATTGCTCGGTAAATCATTTTTCCAAACCCTCAATCCCCAAGAATCTGCGGGTTTTCGATAAATTGCTTGTTCTCTGGGTCTGTTCACATCCACCTCAAAGCGGGAACGAGTAAATTTCACTTGGTTTTCCGCGACTTCTGTCCACAATCCGGTAAATGGGTCTTCTTCGCGCAAACGAGCAGCATCATCGAGTGCGAGAAATGGCAGCAACTCTTTGCGAATATTATGCCCATCGTGTATGGCAGTTGCCACGATTGGGGAATCACCTTTTTGGATAGTGAATATTTTGGTTGTGGTTTTTGGCAATTTCATATTTATTAAGGATATACTTTTTTTGATGATCTCAATACATTTAATTTGTATTTTTCAAAACGACTTTATTGCTTTGCATTGATTTTTTTTCATCAATCTCTGCACCACATTCGCGGCAAAAAATTTTTTCTTCGCCATTTGTAAATTCTGATTTATATACTTGGAAATGTCCATTTGTAAAGTTAAGATAGTCGTATCTATTTGGTGGGTTTATTATAAATTCTTCAGAGTTACATATTGGGCATTTTGATTTACTTGCTTGATTCATATATTTCACCTTCAATCTTGCTTAAATTTTTTATCGCTTTTTTTTCACTAATTTCTATATTTACTCCAAGTAAAAATACTTGTATCTTCATTTTTTTTTGGTTTTCTAAAAATAAATAGGTGTTCATGCATAATAAGATAAAATTGATATTTTTTTGCTTTCCACTCCCACTTTTTAGAATAAGAACAGTTATGTTGCGCCTTTATTATTTCCTCTTTTAAAATAAATCCCGATTTTAGAAATTTTTGCAAAACAAAATATGATATTGGAATATAATGCTGCCGTTTTCTTGTATCACCAATTAAAATAGCGCAAAATTTATTTGGTTTTAAAACTTTAAACAATTCATTAGCCACAATTTCAATACTATTCAAAAACTTTTCCATTCCACTATTGCTGGATAAATCTTCTTTAATTTTTCCACCAGAATATTTTACAATGTCCAAATATGGTGGATGAATAATTATTA
>JAYEKN010000213.1:0-7352 GCA_034661015.1 Candidatus Cloacimonadota bacterium | reverse complement strand
AATTCATTAGCCACAATTTCAATACTATTCAAAAACTTTTCCATTCCACTATTGCTGGATAAATCTTCTTTAATTTTTCCACCAGAATATTTTACAATGTCCAAATATGGTGGATGAATAATTATTAAATCAATAGAATTTTTTTTTAGATTCGTTAAATCTTTTGCATTTCCAAGTATTGCTTTTTGTTTACAATCATTTTCAAAATCAAAATCTAAAGCATCATTTGAGAGTTTAACCGCCTCTGGATTTATATCAATTCCCAAAGCATTTCTGTTTAATAATTTAGCTTCTATCAGAGTTGTTCCAGCACCAACCATTGGGTCTAAAATATAATCTCGTTCTTTAGAGAACATTTCCATTAAATTTCGGGGAATTTGAGGAGCAAAATTTCCTCTATATTTTGGAGAATGTGTCGCCCAATTTCCTCGTTGAGGGAAAGTCCATAAAGTTGTAACTTCGGAATCATATTCTTTGAGTAGTTGATTATCTTTGATGTTGTCCATTATTTAGGAATTGCTAAATATAAAATCGGTTCTAATTCTAAAGTATCATTAATATTTCCTTTAACCTTATACAATTTACCTACATTTAATCCTGTATTAAAATCAAAAATCCTGTATAGATAATAACTGTTACTTTCTTGCTGTGAAAATTCTATTTCATTTTTTGTTAAATAAAAGGGTCTATTAATTTCTCCTCTTGTTGTCTTAACTTCTATATGTTTTTTTTCTCCATTAGTGGTATACGATAAGATATCATAGCCTAACCCATCACCAATTTCTTTAGAAGTATGTTCAATTAAATCAGCTAAATCTTTTCTATTGTTTTTAATTAGATGCTTCCTTTCTATTTGGATTACAAATAATTCACCTAATAAACCTAGTCTTTTATTTTCGATTTCAAGTTTGATAAAATCAACATCTTTAACAGCACTAAACTTTCTACTAAATTTGCTTACTTTACTTTTAGGAGCTGGAACTATTTTGAATTTAATGTCTTCAATTTTATTTTCTAGTATCCCAACTTCAAACCCCTCTTTAAATGCACAATTTGTACACTTGTGTCTACCTGAACCACCCTGATTGATTCCTAATTTTTTTAGAATAGAAGTAGGAGCTATGCTTCCTATTTGACATTCTTCTTTATCTATCAAAACTTTACAATATTCAGCATAAGTACTCCATTTTTTACTACTACCTAAGAGAAAACCTTGTTCGTAAGCACAAGTAGGGCATTTATGGCGACCACTTCCAGCTTGGCTGTCGTGTAAATTTTTTAATAAACTAACTGGAGCAACACCGCCGTGAATACAAGTTTCATTATTCATAATTCATTCCATTTTTTTTATCAAACATATAATTCTAATTTGCAAGAACTTATTTTTTAATAACACATTTTTTCATCGTGAATAACCACATCAATGTATTTTAATCCCATTTTTTTTGCTGCATACAACCTATGTTGTCCATCCAATAGAAACATTTCTGGATTTATCCAAATAGGTTCCCAAACATCAATATAAAAATCATTTATTATACTATCAATTGTTTCTTCATAAATTGGATTAACATATGAAAAATATTTTTTATCAATTTTAATTTTATCAATTTCTACTTTATTTTTTATTTTAAATCCGGCAGGATTTTCCCTAAATATAGTCATTGTTTTAAACCAATATGGACATTCAATATATTCTTTATCTTTCATTTTTTCTCCAAATTTTAAAAAAATGTAATTAATAATTTGCAATAATGATTTCATTAATTTGCCCTCTTTTTTGGGCGTTACTATTTATCATTCTCGTAGCTTTAACTCTTTGAATACTAAATTTATTATAAAGATTATCAAAAAAATTATCATTTGGATTGTGATTTTTAGGATCAGAGTTACTTAAAATTAAATCAGCTCCAATTTCATCAAGTTGTTTATAATATTTTGACAACCTAATTTGGTCATCATCATCAAAGCCATCTTTTGAATAACTCGTAAAACTTGAAGAATTATTTAATGGTCGATACGGTGGGTCAAGATAAACTAAAGTATTTTTATCTACAAATTTTTGAGTTTCAGCAAAATCACATATCTTGATTTCAGTATTTTGCAATGTTCTATTTACAGCTATAAGATTTACTTCATCACAAATTTTAGGATTTTTATATTTACCTGAAGGAACATTAAATTCACCTTTTCTATTTTGTCTAAAAAGACCATTGAAACAAGTTTTATTAAGGAAAATTAGCTGACATGTTCTTGTTATCCAAGAATTATTATAATTTTTATAATTGAAGGTTGTAATATTCTGGTTATATTTTTTTCTAATTTTATAAAAATAATTTTCTCTATCTTTGGTTGATTTTGCTAAATATTCCTTTTGCATTTTCCACAGAGCATCCACTAATTTATTTGGTTTTTTTTGAATAGTTTGATAGCCAACAATTATTTCTTTATTAATGTCAGAGATAAAAGCGTTTTCAATTTCGTAATTATTTTTTAGGTAAAAGAAAAAAGCACCGCCACCAATAAAAGGTTCAACATAATATTTAATTTTTTTTGTTTTTTTTATTTCTATCGGCAACTGTTTTTCCAAATTTTCTAGTAGTTGCGTTTTACCACCAGCCCATTTTAAAAAAGGTCTTGCGTTATTTCGCTTATATAAATCCGCATTTTTTTTCTTCATAATTTTCCTTCTTTTGAAATTTCACTCATAACCAATATCCAATCTATTGGATCCCCCCAAATGGATCACCCCAAAATTATGTCAAGCGTTTTCAGTTTTTAATTTTTTTACAATCATTTCAGATATTTTCCGATTTTTTCTACATCATCCAAATGAATTATTCCTTTCACATTGTGAGTATTTAATCCCAAAACCGTTTTCCCGAGTCCCAAGAAATAAGCAATTTCAGAGAGGGTGCCATATTTTCCATTAATTGCAATAGCAAGTTCACCGGTTTGAGCAATTATCGCATTTCTGGCATGTGAAATTCCGGTTGGGATAGGAATATCAATGAATTCGTTCGCCTCGGTGTTGTCGCCACCCGGCAGGATGCCGATGGTTAGTCCATTTTTTTGCTTTGCACCTTTTGCAGCGGCTTCCATTGCTCCGCTTTTTCCACCGCAAACAAGAACGCAATCATGCTCCGCAATGATTTGACCAACTCGTTGTGCGATTGCATAATTTTCATCACTAACTTCGCTTCCACCGATTACTGCAACTAATTTTTTATTCATTGTTTTTCCTTTTAAATAAATTAATCAATTCACACAAGAAACCGTTCCGCCAATAGGCGGATCTATGGATAAAACGGTTATGATTTTTTTTTATTTTCTGAACCCACAACTAAAGTTATGGGCTTCTATACAAATTATTATACATCTCTTATAAAGGTATGGAATTTACTCCATCACCAACCGCTAAAATAACCTATCATTCCAAACATAAATCCAACAAGCAGATTGACCAATTTCACAGCAACAAATCCACGTTTGGATTCTGCAAGCATTGGTAACATTCCGTGTCCATCCTGCACAATCGAACTTGCCAACAAAATGCTAAATGGAATTGAACCTTGAGCAAATAAAGTAACAAAAATCATGTGAGGACCTGACTCCGGAATCAAACCGATCAGACAGGCAATAATAAGAATTGTCAGTCGGTTGGCTTTTATCCATTGCTCAATATCCAAATGCCCGAAAACAATGTGCATAACGAAAAGGACACCAAATGTCCAGAGAAATATGCGGGGAATATGCACTTTGACAATATGATTCCAGAGATGTTCTTCGAGGAAATGGTCTGGAACTGTGGTTGTGATAAAAATCGAAATTAGCGAAGTAATAAAGAGCGTAATTCTTATCCAATTCCATGTGTCAGGACCAAATTCGCCGGCAGCGATTCCAGCAGCAAAAAGAACAAAAAATCCAATAAGTAGGGCTCGCTGCATTGAACAATGACGAAGCTGAGATAAAATTTCTCTTTTTATAAAACAATTGCATCTTTCATCTTCGTGAATTTGAAGTTTGTTAAGCTTTATTTTATCAGTTAGAAATTTTTCCGGAATAAATTTATCGGTCAGAAATCCTGAAACTAATCCAATAATAAAAATAATTACCACTAAGAACAATGCTTTGGAAGGGAACATGGCGAACATCACGAATGCCTCGTCCCCACTTGTGGCGATCATAGCTGCAACTAACGCCCCGAAAGAAACTACTCTGTGCGAATACAACGCAACTACTGTGAAAGCTCCGAGACATCCCGGCGTTGCCCCCAGAAAAGCAGCGAGGAGATATTGCTTCCACCTGCTGTCTTTGAGAGAATTCTGCCAGACACCTTTTGTCTCGACGTTGATATATTCGATGACCAGCATCATCACAAAGACGAAGCCGGTGATCATCAAAGAATGCTTTAATACGCTAATAATCATAATAAGTATAAATTCCTAAAAAAAATTTTTATAAAACTTAAACAATAGAAAACAACCTCATCTGCCGGTTGGCGGACTAATGAGCCACAGGAAATTACCATCATGTGAAAAAGAGCGAAACCACTGTTGCTGCTGTAAGAGAAATTAAAATTATCGGATAGAGTTTTTTGAAAAAGTCTTTGAGATTAGAACCAAAAAATTCAATGGAAACGGAAACGCAAGGATGAATGGGTGAAATTATATATCCCATATAAATCGCAAAAAACATCGTAGCAAAAGTCAGATAGCCGATTGATGAGAATCCGGTGGTGGAAAGATATATCGGTAAAACAATTGCAAAAGGCATCTGGACTCTTCCGGTTACGAAACCGAGAAATGCTCCGATAACAATTAGCAGAAAATGACGTGAGAATACAATATTTGCGATAATACGCGAGACATTTGATGCTTGAAAAATATTTATGAAGAGGAACATCCCGATAATTATAAGAAAAAATTTCCACGGTTTCATTTTTTTAGAAATTGGTAAGAGCTTTTTTAAGTTCATTTTTCCTAGAAACAGTGAGAGAAAAAAACTAAAAACGACCCCGATTATCAAGGGGATTTCCGTCATCAATTTTGGAAAAATTGTCATTAAAGAAAGGTGAATTGCGGGTGCAGATACGATAACGATGATAGGGAGAAGTATTTTTTTCAGATTGGGATTTTCTTTTGTTGTTAGTTTGCCATGAACTCCTCTAAGCAGAAAAAAGTATCCCAAAATCAGCATCAAGATAAAACCGGGAAGCATGTATAAAACTGCTGTATAAAGATTTAGATTAGCAATTTTGGTTGTAACCAGTAAAGCTCCGAGCGGATAAATCAGGATCAGTGCATGCCGAAACCAGACATTGATCGCCGCATATTGTTCGTTGGGAATATCTGCTCCGGCACGGAAAACAAGCGGAGCGGAAAGCAAAGCTCCCCCGGGCATTGGCAACATTCCGAAAAAAGCAGGACCGAAGATAAGGAAGAGTTTTCTGGAAATATTCAAGTTGGAAACGAGAGCCGTCATCATTCCGGTAGTTTCCAGCACTCCGCCGATGAGCGGAATAATACCCACCGCAAAAGCCATGAGAAGTGTGGAGGGTGTGGTGAGCGTTTTTGCTATTTGCTGCCAAATTTGAACGATAGACAGATTGAAAACGCCCAAAACGATTGCACCTACGAAGAATCCCAGCCACAGATTTTTTCTTGCGATGAGCACCATTAATACTAAAGACAGAATAAATCCAAGCCAAACAATTAGATCCATTATCATCTCCCGTTTTATATTATGTTTTTACTGACAAATAGTTGCACGAATATACACAGAAAAAAAAATACGCTGTTCAAAAATTAGGGTAATTCACGGAATAAATTTTTACCGTGTTATTTTAAAAAATGTTCCACGTTCCAAATGCTTTGGTTCGATTACTTTCTTTTCCAGTAAAGATTGGAGATATTTGCTGATTTCGTTTATATGAACACCGAGAGATTGAGACAGGTCTTCTGCAGTGCAAGGTCTTCGCTGAATGGTTGCAAGGATTCTATCGCTGATATTTTTATCAAAGCTTTCAATCTCATCTCTTCTTTGAAATTTAGAAATAATTTCAATCGGTAGAGAGGAAAACTTTTCAGTTACTTTTTTTAGTGTGTCTTCACTAATCGGTTCGCACCAATCCTCTGTGCCGGGTCGGTCAAGAGAATTCAGTTGGATATTAGTGGGTTTAATTTTTTCGACAGTTTCTTTTATCAAATTGAGTTCGTTTTCGGAAGAGTTTAATCCTTCAAGAAGAAAAATCTCCAGCCAGATTTCTCCCGAGTATTCTTCCCTGAAAGTTTTTAGTCCGCCGATTATATCATTTATTTTTATCGTCTTGTGGGGTCTGTTTATTTTTTGAAATATTTTCGGAGAAACGGCATCAAGGGACGGCATCACAATATCTGCGTTGCGAATTTCGTGTCTAACTTGCTCGTCCGAAAAAAGTGAAGCGTTGGTCAAAAGGGCAACCTTGTATTGCGGGTATTTTCTTTTCAGAAACTCAATTATTTTCCCGATTCCAATATGCAAAGTAGGTTCGCCCGAGCCTGAAAAAGTGAGGAAATCTAATTTTGGATTTTTGCTGAGATAATCGTCCAATTCGTTTATAACGTCGTCGGTTGGAACAAATTCTTTACGCTGGAAGGTTAGATCGGTCGTTTTTCCACACTCGCAGTAAACACAATCGAAGGTACAGGTTTTGAATTTTAACAGATCAATTCCGAGTGAGATTCCCAATCTTCTTGAAGGAACCGGACCGAAGAGGTATTTGTATTTCATATTTTCCTTATAATTGGGTCTTGGTTATTTGAAATTATTTGTTGCTATTTGCTTGAATTTATCGTTTTGAAATTTGTGATTTATACAAAAAAGGGTGTGCACCGCTCGTTGTGATTCTATTCCATGCTGTTTTGTGTAGTTAGCTCAGACCAAGTGAACTAACGGCACATCGAACCGACTGCTTATTGCTGCTACCTTCCGGTCCTGACAAGGTTCACAGAGTTCGATTGCGTTAGGCTTGATCATCAACACCACTTGCACAAAGCACACACAGCCATCAAATCCCGAAGAGAGGAATTCAGCCCTGCTATAGCGGATTGCAGGTAGAGGACACCGCTAGCTTCCCGCTTAGCACACCCAATAATTTATTTGTAAAAGATCTGTCTCATTCTCAACCGAAATGCTCGCTGATTGAGAATGAGAACAAAAATCTAAATTTGCCATTAATTTTCTGCGGTAACAATATAGAATTTTTTCGTAGTAGGTGGATATACAGAATCAAACCAAGTTGTGTCGGGTATTCCACTCGCTTCGACAGTCCAGCCCGTTGGGAAAATGGCGTAAGGATCGGTCGAACTGTA
>JAYEKN010000212.1 GCA_034661015.1 Candidatus Cloacimonadota bacterium | reverse complement strand
TGAATCAGTTGAGCTACAGCCATCAAAGCTTTCAAGTGATGTTCTCGCATATCTAATGTTCCGATTAAAAGAAAAACAGCTCTTACGGGTTTATTATTTTTTTCCCACCGGATACCTTGTTGAAGTCGAGCCAGAGCAATCTCAAACAAACCTTTTCCGGGAATGATAATATGCGGGATGGCTAACCCGGAAGTAATATTTGTTGATGAACTCTTTTCTCTTTTAATTAGTTCCTTAAGGATTTTATCGGAACTTAAGTCCAACCTGTTTGCCAGTCCATCAGATACCTTTTCCAAAAATTCTTGTTTCTCTATTTTTTCTTTGAAATCGAAAGCTATTCCGGATTTTACGGTTTTATCAAAAAAATCTTCTATAATATCTTCTCTGTTTTGTAATAATTCAAATAATTCTTCCTCAATATTTTTATGAGCTTCATCAGTTGAAATTTGCTTATTGAGAATATTTTTCGCCAGTATGATCAAAGCAGATTGTGAAAAATCTTTTTTACGAGCGTAAAAGAAGTAAGAGCCCAGACTTAAAAGGATAAAGAATAAGGTCATAAACATTATCTTATGGCCCATCTCGTTTATGAGGAGCATATAGAAAATAATTGCGATTATTTGGACATACGGAAAAAGTGGGGCTTTGAAAGTCGGCTTGTAATTTCGTAAATGAATATTCCTAATAATTAGTAAAGATAAATTATCCAGTATGAAAAGAAATAGCATTAAAGAGGATGCTACTTTGACCAGAGCTGTAATGCGTAAACCTAATATCGCAACAACAATAAAAACACCGGTAATAAGAATCGCTACATAGGGAGTTTTGTGTTTTTTGGAAAGTTTGGTAAAAGTTTCCGGAATCAAACCGTCTCTTCCCATTGCGAGAGGAGTACGAGAAGCAGCCATTATTCCGGCATTTGCGGTAGTCACATAAGCCAAAAAAGCTGCAAAGGCGGTAAATAAAACTCCAATGTTTCCGGCAAAGGATTTGGCAGCAGTTGTAACAGGGGTTAAATTACCAATCAAATCATTGTGTGGCAAAATTCCAACTACTATCGAAATAACGAGAAGATAAAATAGCATCATTACGAAAAATGCTAAAAACATTGCTCTGGGCAAATTTTTACCCGAATTCTTAATTTCTTCTGACATACTGGCAATTTTTGTTAATCCCCCGAATGAAATAAATACCATCCCGACTGCTGCAAAAAAAGCATCTCTACCGTTTGAGAAAAAGTTTTTATAAAAGGAAAAGTTTACTTCGGGATATCCTCTGATGATGAATATGGCAAGAATTGAAAGGAGCAAGAATACCAGTATGGTTTGAAGTTTACCGGAATGTTTTGTGCTCAGAAGATTTATCACCGTGAAAAAAACAGCAGCCCCGGCAGCGATTAATCTTATCTGAAATTCTGAGGTTTCAGGGATAATCAATGTCAGAAAAGTTCCGATACCTACAAGTGCAAAGGCACTTTTCATTGCAATTGAAAACCAGTTTGCAAATCCTGCGATCATACCTGTTTGTGGTCCCAAAATTCGCATAATATAAACATAAGCGCCGCCGGCTTTCGGCATTGCTGTAGCGAGTTCGGATTGCACAAACATTGTGGGAAGCATTAATAAACCGGCAACGAGGTAAGCAAGAATGATCGAGGGACCGGTTTGGGCATATACAATTCCGGGTAAAACGAACAAACCGGAACTTATCATTGCACCCGCAGCAATACTAAAGGCAGTGGGTAAAGAAATACTTTTTTTTAATTTCATAAAATCATTTACTCGTCAAATTCCAAACCCCATCCCAGTCCGTATTAACAGCCCCGAGCAATTCTTCACATTTTTTTCTATAAACGGCAGCAACCGGATCATCTTTGCATTTTTTAAAACTCTGCAGAGCTTTCTTCCAGTTTTTTTGCTTGCAATATTCGATTCCTTCATTATAGTATAAATATATTTCGTCAAGTGTCTCATCGGCAAATCCCAAAGGCTCAAAAACCGTAATCGGAGCTTTTCTGCCAACAACCGAGATCTTGCCGATTTCTCTGCCGATGAAATTATTTGATACCCTCTCCCATGTAACTTCCGAAACCATGAAATAGGTTCCAAATGCTTTATTGGCACCTTCAAGTCGTGAGGCGAGATTCACTGCATCCCCGAGCATTGTATAATCAAATCGTTTTTTTGAACCCATATTACCAACGACCACCTCGCCGGTATGAATGCCAATTCTTGCTTTGAAAACGGAGCCGGATATTTTTTCAAATTCAGCCTGACGTTCTTCTAATTTTCTGCTGCAACGTAGAGCAGCCGAGCAACATCTGATGGGATGATCAAATAAATCCAAAGGGGCATTCCAGAAGGCAATAATTGCATCACCTTCATATTTATCCAAAGTTCCTTCCTCTTCCAAAATTATGTCTGTCATATCCGAAAGATAATCGTTCAATAAATTTGTCAATTTGCGAGGATTTAGATGCTCGGAAATTCCAGTAAAGCCCTGAACATCTGAAAAAAATATGGTCAATTCTTTTCTTTCTCCACCCAATTTTAATTGGGAAGGATCTTTCAATATTTTATCTATAACTTGCGGACTTAAATAATGAGTAAAAGCCTGTTTTATGAATTTTTTCTGCTTCTGCTCCAAATAATATTGACGAACGAGATTCCCGAGAAATGCAAGGATTATCATGGAAGGAATTTCCGTAATATTCAATATTAAATTTTTTTGAGCGAACAAATAATAAACCAAATAGCCGTATGCAATGATCAAGAGGATAGACAGCCCCGCATTAATTCCCGGCTTAAAAAAGGTATAAATTGAATTAACGGCAAAGGATAAAATTAGCAAAATAATAAGAAAATAAAGGACACTGAATTGATTAATTGAGTTTTTATGAAGGATCATTTCCAAAAAATTTGCATGGATTTCTACACCGGGAGTGAGCTTTTTCTCCCTTTCAAAATTGTAAAAAGGAGTAGGAAATATATCATGTAATTCTTCGGCAATCAAACCCACAAGAACAATTTTATCTTTAAATGTCTGATCGTTGAGATAATAATCAAAAGAATTTATCTGCTCTCCACCCAAATCTTTTTCTGAATTTACGGTAAACGAAGAATCGTCAACGACTGAATCCATGCTATAATACGGAAATGTATTTGCCGGACCGTAATAATTGATGAATGCCGTATTGCTTTTATATTTCGAGAAAAGAAAATGACCGATTCCGAATTTATCGAAAGAATTCGTCATATTGGGTTGATCGTTGTATTTCAGTGCTAATAATTTTTGCAGAACCTTCACTCCGAGTGAATAATAAACCTTATTATCAAATTTTGAAAAAAGAGTAGATTGACGAACAAAACTATCATCATCCTGTGAAATTCCTACTAATCCCCAGTCAATATTTCGCTTTGTGAATACCTTGAGGGGTTTTAAAATTCGCATATTTTTGGCATTTTCATTCGTTTGCATAACGAGTTTTCCCGCAAGTATGATATTATCATATTTTGCAGCTGCCTCTGCAAAAACATCGTCCTGTTCGGGAACGGTGGGTTCTGTGAATTCAATATCAAAGGCGATTATTTTTGCACCGGCTTTGTTCAAATTTTCTATCAATTTTGCATAATAGCTTCTTGGGAATGGCCATTGCCCGAGTTCCTGAAAGTCTTGATCACCAATTGCAACGATAACCACATCATCGGAAATCGGTTTTTCGCCACGCATGGTAAAATTTGTATCAATCCATTTTAGTTCAATATTTTTATAAATCGAAGTAAAGGATAAAATAATTGTTATTGCAAAAATAATCAAACTAAAAAATAGGATAAATTTAAATTTTTTCATATTCACTCCATTTTAAAATCTTTTTCACTAATTTTTCTAATCAAATCGTCAAAACCTACATTAATCGCTTTTGCTGCCATCGGAACAAGACTCAGATTCGTCATACCCGGTAAAGTGTTCAACTCCAAAAAATAAAACTTCTTTCCGTCAAATCGGAAATCCACTCTGGCGTAATCTGCACAATCCATTTTCTTGAACATCATTTCCGCATATTTTTGTACTGTTAGAGATTGCTCAGCATCAATATTTGCAGGTGATTCATAAACGGTTTTTCCTTTGGTGTATTTGTGAATATAATCGTACCAGCCGTTATCCGCAATTATCTCCACCACAGGCAAAGCAGATTGTCCCAGAATTGCCACAGTGATTTCCCGATTAGGAATAAATTTTTCTATTAGAACACACGCATCAAACTCAGCTGCTTTCTCAATTGCGGGGAATATTTCTTCCCGATTTGTTACAATGGAAATTCCCACCGAAGAACCGGATGAATTTGGTTTTATCACAATCGGTAATCCGAGAGAATTGATAATTTTATCTTCAGATATTTTATCACCTTTTTCATACTTCAAAAAATCGGGAACCGGAATACCTAAATTTTTTGCAAGAAGTTTACTTTGAATTTTATCCATTGCAATTGAACAGGCTTTTTTTCCAGAACCTGTAAAAGAAATGTTATGAGCCGTTAGAATTCCCTGTATATTTCCGTTTTCTCCATCCCCGCCATGCAAACCGTTAAAAACAATAGTCGGAGCAATTTTTTGGAGTTTCTTTATCAGGGAGTTATAATTAACTTTCCCATTTTCCAGAAAATTATACGGATCAACAATCTCAAAATTTTTACCGAGTCTTTTGAAAGCATTTTCAACGGCGGAACAAGTATGAAGAGAGACTTCTCTTTCTTCAGATATTCCGCCTTTTAATAAAACGATTTTATCCATTGTGTTGGCTATTTTCTCAATATTTTTTCTGTTTCAAGCGCGATCATAAGTTCTTCATTCGTGGGAATTTTGAGCAGTTTAACTTTGGATTCTTCTCCGGTAAAATCTAATATCTCATCAGATTTTATATCATTTTTTTCATGATCTATTTCGATGCCGATTGCTTCCATATCCTTAAGCACCATTTCTCGTAATATCGGCATCTTCTCACCAACTCCACCTGTAAAAATCACGGCGTCAACACCATTTAAGACAGCAAAATATGAACCGATATATTTTTTGATCCTATAAGCGTAAACAGATAGAGCCAGAATTGCTTTTTCGTTGCCCTCGGCAAATTCATCCTCAATAACTCGCATGTCATTACTCAGTTCGGATAGACCGAGAATACCGCTTTTCTTATTCAAAATATGATTCACTTCTTTTGAACTTATATTAAATTTATCCTGCAAAAAAAGTGGAATTGCGGGATCTATATCTCCACAGCGAGTTCCCATGAGTAATCCTTCAAGAGGAGTGAAACCCATAGAAGTATCCATGGATTGACCATTCCGAATCGCGGTGATAGAAGCACCATTCCCAAGATGGCAAGTAATGAATTTCATTTTGGAAAAGTCTCCTTTCAAATATTCTGCTGCTTTTTGAGCCACATACAGGTGAGATGTTCCATGAAATCCGTAGCGTCTGATTTTGTGTTTACTATAATATTCCAGAGGGATTCCATAAAGAAATGCCTTTGGGGGAAGAGTTGTGTGAAAGGCTGTATCAAAGACTCCACATTGAGGTATCCCCGGTAAAATATCTTTGCACGCTTCCACTCCTTTAATATTGTGGGGATTATGCAAAGGTGCCAATTCCACGCAATCATACATTGTTTGAAGCACGTTATCATTAATTTTTACTGAACCTGAAAATTCTTCACCACCGTGAACTAACCTATGACCGATAGCATCGATATCATCCCTATTTTTAATTACACCGTGTTCTTTATGCCTCAATTCTTTGAAAATAAGTTCGATTGCCTGCGTGTGATTTTTTGCTAAGAGTTGCACTCCTTTTTTCTTATAGTCTTTTGTTTTATAAGTAAGATATGAGATTTCTTCGCCAATCCTTTCTATCAAGCCTTTTGCCATAACATTTTTCGTGCTTGTTTTAATGAATTGATATTTGATTGATGAACTTCCACAATTAAGAACAAGTATTTTCATTTTATTTCTCCTACAGTATTTTTTATTTAAAAATTGTATTTATTTCATAGTTTGCACTATCGGGGCAATCTGAAGAGTGAACAGCATTCACCCGATAATCTGTCCCGAATTTATGTCTAATCGTATTTTCAGCTGCTTTTGTTGAATCGGTATTACCGCATAGTTTGTGTAAAAGTTTAATTGCATTTACTCTTTCAAGGACTAACGCAACGATATTACCGCTTGTCATGAATGCAATCAAATCATTATAAAAATGTTTTTCTTTATGAACTGCATAAAATTTACTTGCTATTTCCTTATCCATCCTTAGCATTTTCATTTTTAAAATTTCAAAATTGCTTTCTTCCAATATTGAGATAATCTCGCCAATCACATGCTTCTTAACTGCATCCGGTTTGATCAAACATAATGTTTTTTCCTTACTCATGATAATTCACATCCTTATTTTAATAACAAAATTGATTATTATCAACTCAGCAGCATTTCAATTTTCGTCAAGAATTCTGATAATAAAAAAAATTTTTACGCAACTTAAGTCCTAAAAATCCATAATTTTTATCTGTTTTGTGATTCTTCATCAAATTTAGTGAGTTAGAATTTCCCACCTTTTGCTCTAAATTTTGTTTTCCGGACAATACGAGAAACCGGTGAGGGCGATAAATCCAATAATCTTTATGTTGCAACCGCTAAATGTCCGCTCCGCAATAAAACCCTTGACACTAAACATCTCTTATAATAATTCCTTACCCAATGAATCTGGCATCGAGGGTGCTCCTTTGTTCTATTTTTGATAACAAAATTTGTGCATCGTCGGATTCTTGTTAAGTTTTTACCCATAGTGTATGAAAAAGAGCCTTAAAACACAACTTATTAGGTAAGGAGTTTTGAATGACAGATAGAATAACAGATCCGGAAGTAATGAACGATGAATCCAATTTTGATATTACTTTACGACCAAAAAAATTGGCAGATTTTATCGGGCAACATAAATTGAAAGAGATTCTTTCGATCACTATACAAGCAGCCAAAATGCGAAATGAAGCGATTGATCATGTGCTTTTCTACGGACCTCCGGGACTTGGAAAAACTACGCTTTCATATATTATTGCCAACGAATTGGGAGTCGAACTCAAGACGAGTTCCGGACCTGCAATTGACAAACCCGGAGATCTCGCAGGAATTCTAACAAATTTGAATAATCAAGATGTGTTTTTTATTGATGAAATTCACAGACTCAATCATGTTGTGGAGGAATATTTGTATCCGGCGATCGAAGATTTCAAACTGGAGATTATCATAGATCAGGGACCCAGTGCACGATCTTTGAATCTCAGCCTCGATCCTTTTACAATGGTTGGTGCTACCACGCGTGCCGGACTTATTACCGCTCCGCTCCGAAGCCGATTCGGTCTGGTTTTGCATCTTGATTATTATTCACACGATGAAATATTTCAGATAGTGAAACGCTCTGCTCATATTTTAGGTGTAAAGATTGAAGAAGACGGGGCAATGGAACTTGCTTGTCGTTCACGTGGAACTCCTCGAATTGCAAACCGACTTTTACGTCGTGTGCGTGATTATGCTCAGATTAAGGGTGATGGAAACATCACACAAAAAATTGCTTTACTTGCCTTGGAAATGTTGGAAGTGGATGAAATGGGTCTGGACGAGATGGACAAAAAGTTGATTACCACCATAATTGATTTTTATGAAGGTGGACCGGTTGGGCTAAAAACCATTTCAATGGCAATTGGTGAAGATCCGGGAACTATCGAAGAAGTTTATGAACCGTATCTCCTTCAGAAAGGATTTATAAAACGTACTCCCAAAGGCAGAGAAGTAACTCATCTCGCTTACGAACATTTTGGAAAAAAAATTGGGAAGAAAAATTCTTCCCAAGAAAATTTGTTTGATAAATAGCAGATTTAATCAGTGGTTATTTTTCCTTCTGAGTGCAAATAAGCACTCCCAAAATATCACCTTTTAATTCCACAGGCAAACAGATCAGATTGGCTTCACCCGTTTCAAAAAGATTGTAGGTATCCGCTTGCATCTTAGATTCTTGAAGGCAATTTTTGATTGAGTTATCGAGAATCAGATTTTTTTTCAAATGGTAATTATAGCCGATTATACTATTCCCTTTTGGAAAACCACTGATGATTGTGCCGAGTGAATCTGCAAATTGAAGTGAATATATTTCGGGGTTTTGGTAAAATATATCTTCAAAAATAATCTGCTGGTTTTCGATATTATTCTCTAAAACAGCATTAAGAAGTGTATCTTTTACAGCAATACTTCTTAGAGAAGCAAGCAGAAAAACCCCTTTATTTTCATTTTTTCTAATTTTATTAATATTTCTCGTGAGTACTACCCAAATTCTTTCACCATACAATTCCAAGTATTCCCAGCAAAAAAGAGTACTAACGGATTTCCCCTTGTAACTATATAATTCGGTTTGATAACCACTGCTATTTTGAACCATCATTTTAAAGAGGTCGTCAAAAGCAGGAATATGTGTGCCGTCGGGAAGATCGGAAAATTCGGAACCTTTCCACTCCGGATCGGAATGAAAGAGAACTTCATGGTCTCGGAGCGTGATGATCATTTGATACGGTAAAGGGAAATATTGTTTTGCCAGATTTCCAAACAATTCATCATTATTAACTTTTACAAAAAGAAGATGCTCGGAAAGGTTCATATCATCAACAATAGGTAACAATAAATAGAGGTCTTCACTCGGAGATAACGTCATAAGAGTTGGAGATGAATAATTGGAAAATTTTTTTGAGATTTTATTTTTTGCCAAGATATTTGTAAAATTTGTTACATCAAGATTATCCGGAAAATATTTTGGAATATCACCCGATTTGCTAAAAAGAATGCATGTTTCCGCAAAGGGAAATTTGTCTTGGAGGTCAATAAAATTTTTAGCCGAAACATCTTCCAGATCATTTATATTATTTTCAACAAATTCTACGAAAGTGATGATTGTTTCTTGGAGATTATTTGCACAAGTGGTTGCATATTCTATTTGTGTAGTTTGCTGATCTTCCTCGAATTGCGAGCTACATCCGGCAATCAAACTAACGATTACTATGAAAATTACTGTTATATATTGGGGGGGGATTTTTATTTTCATAGAGCTATGAAATTTAAACTTGTAATTTGTTGTCAATTTTTCTTACCTATTATCCTCATGATTTCAGTGGCTGCTTCTTCAATGGATTTGGAAGTAACATCCACCATATCCCACCGATGTTTCACATAATATTTCATACTAAAGTTCATTTCACTTCTTATTTTACCCAAATCCACATAGTCCGTTAATTCGGTATGAAGATAACGACTTGCTCGAATTTCACGAATTTTTTTTAATCTGGAGGGAGAAACAAAAAGTCCGATTATTCTATTTTTATTGATTTCTTGCAATTCTAAGGGGGGATCGAATCCAAGGATTATGGGAACATTTGCCACGCGGTAATTACGATAGGCAAGATAGATACTTATTGGGGTTTTTGAAGTTCTGCTCGGCCCTACCAGCACAATTTCTGCTTTTGCAAGATTTTCAACTTTTTTACCGTCATCATGCTTCACTGCAAAATCAATACATTCGATTCTAGCATAATAATCTTTATCCAAATGGCGAAATAATCCGGGAACAGCCATGGGGGAAATTTCAAGATAATCAGTAAGTCTGGTTAGCAAGGGACCCAAAACATCTATTGTAGGAACAGCAGCCGCTTTGCCCGTCTTGTTAATATCTTCACGAAGTTCCTCGGACACGAGAGTATAGACTATTATTCCATCCACACTCATAACTTCCGAAACGATTTTGTGAATATCCTCTTTTGTGCGTATATAACGAATATTGTGAAGGGTGACCGAGGTTTGTTTGAACTGGCTTAAACCCGCTTTTACAACCGTTTCTGCGGTAGAGCCTGTTGCATCTGATACGATAAAGATATGGCGTTTTTTGTGAGTGTTTATTTCGTCAAACATTTTCACCTCTTCTATAATTTGTTACATTCATTTTTGATATAACATTTTGAACATAAAGGTTTTTTACGGCAAAAATCTTTCCCCAATTTTACTAATAAAGCATGGAATTCATTGAATATTTTTTCGTCGGATATTAACCGATCCTGAAAATATTTTTGAGCCTCTTCGTAGGAAATTTTCTCGTTCCAAAATCCTAACCTTTGTCCGATTCTTTTGGTATAAGCGTCAATTACAAAAACGGGTCTCTCAAAAGCATAGAGCAAAATTGAATCTGCAGTTTCCGGACCAATTCCATTTATAGAGAGAAGCTGTTCGCGGAATTTTGTTGTTTCCAAATTACCCAAATCGTTACTATTAACAAAATATTCCGCCACTTTTTTCAGACGCTCTGCTTTTTGGTTATAATATCCCGATGAATAAATAAGTTGAGCCAATTCATCAGTTCCTGTTTTCAAAATTGCCGAGAAATCTATAAGATCATGTTTTCGCAAATTATCAATAGATTTTTCCACATTTTTCCAGTTTGTATTTTGGGTAAGTATCGCCCCAACAATAATTTCCGGCAGAGTTTCCCCAGGCCACCAATTCTGATGCCCAAATTTTATTAATAGCAGATCGAACAGATCTTCTACTTGCATTAAAATTATTTACTAATAGCTCAAAATCTGAGCGAGATTTTCCAACGCCTCAATATAACCCTGAACCCCAAGACCGGCAATCACTTTTTGACAGGCGAGTCCGGTAAGAGAATTTCTTCTGAATTCTTCCCTGTGATATATATTTGAAAGGTGGACTTCCACTGCGGGAAAACTCACTGATTTAATACAGTCATAAATTGCTATGCTTGTGTGAGAATAAGCAGCCGGATTGATTATCATACCATCAGCCCATTCTGAATTCGTTTGAATGAAATCAATAATCGCTCCTTCGGAATTGTTCTGGAAAAATTTTCCTGCCCAACCTCTGTCTCTGAGCCAGTCGTAAATAAGAGCGGTTAAATCCGCAAGAGTTTGCTCTCCATAAAGTTTCATCTCTTTTCTGCCCAAAAAATTAAGATTCGGACCATTCACAATTAGAATATTTTTTTTCATTTTATACCTCAATTATGGAAATTAATATTACAATTTATCTTTTTTCTTTTTGAAGGATATGAATTCTTACTGTCAAGGTTTGAAAGATATTTTTTGCGGATGAGTTTTTTCATTTCACCACTCCATTTTCCCTCAAAATCCCATTTCGTCCAAATCATCTTCTGAAATCAATATTCTCCTTGCTTTACTTCCCTCGCTTCCGCCTACGATTCC
>JAYEKN010000211.1 GCA_034661015.1 Candidatus Cloacimonadota bacterium | reverse complement strand
AAAATCAAAAAATTATGAAACTACATTTTCTATTATTAGGCTTAGTGATGTTTATTTTTACAGATACTTTTGCTCAAGAAGTTACATCTGATGAAAAAAAAGAAAAAAAACAGGAGTCTGTTTTTAACCCAACTTGAAAATTTAGTCTCAATAATACAATTTGACTCAAAAATAAGGAAATGCTAAGTGGCAGATAATAAGCGATATGCAAATATTTAACATATTTTAACATACAGTTATTTGCCTAATAATCAAAGAGATGAGTTTTTCGGGGCTGAATTTTAGTCCCCCATAGATTTGCACGGTAATTATAATGGTATTATATTTGCAGAATGTTTTTGAAAAAAATAAATAAGAAGAATAAAAATTCCGACAAGGAATATACCTATTACAGGTTGGTGCACAGTTACAAAACAGGGAACAAAATAAGACACCAAACAATAATGAGTCTCGGCTCATTATCAGGTGTTTCCAAAGAAAACCATAAAGCACTTGCCGACAGAATCGAAGAGATTATCTCCGGCAATTCTAATGAGTTATTTGCTGATAATCAGAGATATAAAGATATTGAGGAGCTTGCTCGGGAATTTGCAGATAAGATTATCAAAAACAAATTATTTACAACTAACAACAAAAAAAGCAAGATAGAGAAAGAGATACAGAGTAACTATCAAGAAGTTGATTTAGAGAGCATTGAACAGATTGACAGTAAGGAAATCGGAGGAGAGCATCTTGTAAAGCAGTCTTTTGAAAAGCTCGGAATTGACAAACTGTTATCAGAAACCGGAATGTCGGCAAATCAAATTAAAATAGCACAAACACTGCTGACAGCCAAGATGCTGCATCCGTCAAGCGAGTTAGAGACAGAGCGTTGGCTTTCGGAAAACTCAGCTGCCGCGGAACTCTTTGAAATCGATGAAAACATCAGCCGCTATAAGCTGTATAAAGCAGCCGAGCAGATGTATGAGAATAAGGAACTTATTGAAAATAAATTATATTCCAACATTCAAGATATTTTTTCGGGCAGAAGCAAAATTGTTATTTTTGATTTGACAAATATGTATTTTGAAGGTCAGATGCTCGGCAGCGAAAAAGCAAATTTCGGACGCTCAAAACAAAAGCAGAGCGGCAGCAAATTAATAGGCCTCGCCTTATCCATAGACAGTTTGGGCTTTGTGAGAAACAATAAATTTTACAAAGGAAATGTCAGCGAACCGGGAACATTTTCGACAATGATAGAGGACGTAAGCAAACAATTTCCAGCTGAGGATGAGGTTCCTGTCGTAGTAATGGATGCCGGAATAGCAACAGAAGAAAATTTGGAACTTCTGCGAAGCGACAAATATAAATATGATTACGTTTGTGTAAGTCGCATAACACCAAAGGCTTATGACAAACTTTCTGAAAATGCGGAAAGCATAACCGACAACAGGGGCAATAAAATAGAACTCACAAAAATAGATGTAAAAGACAAGCCTGATAATTTTTTGCACGTTAAAAGTGAACAAAAACAAAAGAAAGAAGAGTCTATTGATAAAAAACTGACAAAAAGATTAGAGCTTGAATTACAGGAGATTAAGGACAAATTACCAAAACCCCGCACATTAAAAAAGATAGAGAAAGTTCACGAAAAGGTCGGAAAAATAAAAGCAAAACTGTCAAAAATTGGTTGGCTGTATGACATAAAATACACCGAAGATAAGGAGAAAGGAATAATTACCGATATTACTTGGGAGAGAATAAAAGAAAGAGAACGTCCCAAAGGAGAATATTTCCTTCGATATACTAAAACGGCTGTAAAAGAGGGCGATATTTGGCAGATTTACAATCTGACAAGAGATGTTGAAGCAGTTTTCCGCACATTAAAAACAGACCTTGACATAAGACCTATATACCATCAAAAGGACGCATATATTGAACCGCATATATGGCTCGGAATATTAGCATATCAAGTCGTAAATTACATAAGAAGAACGCTCAAAGGAAATGATATAAATTACAGCTGGCAGACAATTACGGAAAAAATGCGAACAATGCAGTCATCAATAGTCAGCGTAAACAATAAGCAAAATGAAAAATTATATATAAAACTTTGCACAAGACCCACAAAAGACCAAAGAAACATTTTCGACAGTCTAAAATTTAAGCACAGACCTTTTGTAAGAAAAACAAAATTAGTCCCCCAAATGTAAAAAACAAAAACGCTAATCACTCAAAATGAGACGTTTGTGAATGTCAATTTTCAAGTTGGGTTAA
>JAYEKN010000210.1 GCA_034661015.1 Candidatus Cloacimonadota bacterium | reverse complement strand
GTTATCAAAAATTATTTCGGAGGAAATATGAAAAACAAAAAGAAATCCCGATTAATTTCGGACAAAAAATGGATTATTGCGATTATCACAATCGTAATCGTTAGTTATGCAGCTATTTCAGTTGCCAACCCAATGGACTATCGCGGAAAGCGGGGCAACCCACCATTTCCCCAAAATCAAAAACCAGATTTTCATATGCAAAATGCTCCCAAAGATCCCATCTTTCTTTTATTTCAAATACTCGATTTAACAGATGCACAAGAAGAAAAAATTATCGGATATAGCACTAAATCGAGAAAAGACATAGTCCAATTAAAGGCTGATATTCAAGTTTTACAAATTGACAAGAGAGTTGCCCTAAAAAATGAGAATTACAAAAAAGTAAAAAAACTCATTGACCAAATCTCAGTCAAAAAGGCGTCAATTGAGAAATCTAGGATCAATCTGAAAGAAGATATTAGCAAAATGTTGACCGCTGAGCAAAAAGAGGAATTGAAGGAAAACATGATGGACCGAAAGAAACCGAAACTTGATAAATATCACAAAAAACTTGATAAGAGATAATAAGTAGTGAAATTTTGTAGATATAAATTTTACGGTTAAGATCTAGGTTTTGGAAGAAGCCACCCTGACTATGAAACAGTTCGGGTGGCTTTTTTATTTTCCCGGAAAAACAAACTTAAAAGGAGCTGTATGAAAAAGTTATTTATTATTATTTTGATATGCTTGAACATTTTTGCTTGCACCAAGAGATCGGATAAATTGATCGTGGGCTTGATCAAACCATCGTTAAATCATTTCCCATTTGAATTTGGCATCAGAGAAGGGTTGATAGCAGAAGATGAATATGATATTAAATATTTTTCAGCAGGCTGGGAAGTGAATGAAGCCTTAGTCTCAGGAAAAATTGACCTATCAATCATGCCATTCACTTACACTTGGACTGATGTGGCAAAAGGGAAAAAGGTAAAAATAATATCATTTCTCGAACGAGAAAGCGATGGGATAATTTGCAAATCGAATATCCAAAATATCAAGGAACTAAAAAGCAAAAAAATCGGGGTATTACGAGCATCAACTTTGGATGTGTTTGCAGAGATGTTTTCGGAAAAATATAATTTGAATCTGGAACTTGTTTACTTCCGCAGCCCAATGGAAATGGCGGCTGCACTTCAAAGCAACGCTGTTGACGCCCTCAGTTTTTACGTTCCCCCGATTTTCAAATTTTCTGATGATTTTAGAATAATCCATTGGTTTGGAGAAGATTTCCCCTCTCATACCTGCTGTGATATTTCCGCAACGGAATATGCTATTCGAAATAAAAGAGAGCAGATAGAGAAATTTATTTCAGAGATGAACTTATCTGTTACATTACTCAATAAAAACAAAGAAAAAGCCATTACAATTGCAATGAAAATATTCGGATTTCCAGAAGAAATTATTGAAAAATCTCTGCGATTTACCGAATACAAAATAAATTTATCCGAGCAAGATAAAAGGTTTGAAAGGAAAGTAATGGAAAAAATGTTAAAACTCGGATATGTGGACGTAGTTCCAAATCCCGCTGAAGTTTATGATGAAATTAAATAAATATAAAATTTCCGGCTTCCTTTTGCTGTTGATTTTTTTACTGATTCTAATTTTGTCATTGGGAATCGGATTACAACAATTTCGTAGTATGCGGTTTTCATATCCGAATCTCTTGGGGGATTTGCTAATTTCCGGTTTGCGAGTAACGCTGATTACAATTATTACTTGGCTTGTTTCGATTTTTGCCGCCCATGTTTTTTCAAAGAACGAGTCTGTGAAATCCGTATTTATGCCGGTGGTAAATTTCATTCGTCATATTTCTCCATTTGCCTGGCTTCCATTCGCGATCATCTGGTTCGGGCTGGGAGAACAATCTTTGATTTTTATTATGTTCATTGCTCTATTTTTTCCAACTTTAATCGGGTGCATTAGCATTTATGATGAGATCAATCGAGATTATATTGATGAGGGAAATGTTTGCGGAGCGAATAAATGGCAGATATTTTTTTATATTGAACTCCCGCTTAGTCTTCCCGCTTTGATAAATCTGTTTAGAATAATTTGGGGATTGGGCTGGTCAACCATAATTGCAGCTGAGATGCTGGGAGTGAAAAGTGGACTTGGGTTCAGATTGCTCGATTTCAGATATTTGCTCAAATATCCCGAAATGCTGATCTATTTAACCGTGATGGGCATCTTCGGAGTGGGTGTAGATTCGCTACTTAGACGTATCGTCAATT
>JAYEKN010000209.1:8621-11427 GCA_034661015.1 Candidatus Cloacimonadota bacterium | reverse complement strand
CTTATTCCAAAATACAAGATGATTGGGGCAGCAGTGGCTACAATAATTTCTTTTATCGCTTTATATTTTGCAACTTATTTTACCGCAAATCGCTTTTACAAAATTCCTTATGAAAATATCAAACTTTTGAAAATGTTGGGATTGTCGGTAGGTTTGTTTTTTCTATCAACCTTGACAGCGGATTTGCATATCTTTGCAAGAATATCTATTAAAATTGCTATTGTATTTTCATTTCCCTTTATTTTATATTTTATGAATTTTTATGAAAAAATTGAACTTTTACGAATTAAACAAAGTTGGAAGAAGTGGAGAAATCCCCAAAGTTGGAAACAAAATATCGCGAAAATTAAATTGAAATAATGATATAAAAATTAGATGCGAAAAAGGACAAAATTATGACTAGAAAAGTTATTAAAGAAACCATTCGGAAAGATGAAATAAAACCAAGATTCATTTTTAAAGATTATCAAAAAAACTTGATAACATTCGCAACAGTATTTATTTTATTGCTTATTCTTTTTAGCCCGATGACATTTCGTGGAATGCGTCCCGGTGGAGTGGATGTTATCGGCTCCAAAGGGGGTAGTCATCAAAGAATAGAATATCAAAAAGAAACTGGCAAAACCGTTTATTGGAATTCTCCTGTATTTTCGGGTATGCCAATTTATCATCGAATCGGAGGAAAAGTATTTTCCCTTGATAGTTTGATTAGCAAATTTTTGGGTAAAATTGTTTACAGTATAATCTGGATCTACCTCATCGGTTTTATCGGGATGTTCTTCTTATTAAAATTTTTCAAATTCGAGTATTGGGTAGCAGTTTTCGGCGGACTGGCGTTTATCTTTATCCCCCATTATATGTCGTTGTTAAACATTGGACATTTTGCTAAATTCCGTCCGATTATGTATATGCCGTTTGTTACGTTCTTTTTTCTGTCATTTCTGACGAAAAAAAATCTACTTTGGCTTCTTGGCTTTATCTTTGCTTTTTCTGTTCAATTGCGAACACAACATTATCAAATCGTATTTTACCAAATAATGCTTCTCGTTTTTGTGGGATTGTATTTCCTCATCAAAATGTTGATTGCAAAAGAGACTAAAAGATTTTTTATTAAAATAGCCCTAATAATATTTGCTTCTTTTTTAGTAACTTTAATGATCGCTCAACCACTTTTTGTAACCAAAGAATATACACCCTATTCCATACGAGGCGGAACGGGTGAAAAGGGTTCAACAGGTTTAACTTTGGATTATTCTACAAGTTGGTCTTTTCATCCCGCTGAAATGCTCACTTGGATTATGCCGAGATTTTTTGGTGGAACTTCCGGAGAAGTATATAATGGAAATAAAGTTCCTCGCTGGAAAGGGAAAACAATACCCGGATATTGGGGACAAATGCCTTTTACCCAAACCTATGATTATATCGGAGCAGTTATCGTTTTTCTTGCTCTTCTTGGACTAATCCTGAATTTCAAAAATAATTTTATTAAAGTTCTTCTCGGGCTTTTTGTCCTTTCTTTATTGCTGTCTTTCGGCAGACATTTTCCACTAATTTATAATTTGTTTTTCCAAAATGTTCCCTATTTTAATAAATTTCGCGTTCCGGCAATGATCCAAGTACTAATGCAGTTCATTGTGATTATTTGGGCTTGTTTCGGGATAAATAGTTTGGTGGAGAAGGAAGAAGGGAGAACGGAGGATGGAAGACGAAGAACGGAAGACGGAGGATTGGAAACTAAAAAAGTTATCATTGGAGTATTGATTTTTCTAGTCGTTTTAGGACTTATTCCCCAAATTTTCGGAAGCAGTTTTTCACTGGAAAAAGCAGGAGAATCAGGCAAATATGAGCCCCAAGTCATTTCCCTATTTCAGACAGCTCGTTTGGATATGATGCAAACCGATGGATTGCGTTTAATATTTTTTGCGATTATCACCGGATTATTATGCTATTTATTTGTTAACAAATCAATTAAAAAATACGTTTTTTTAGCCGGATTAATTATTTTACTTCTCGTGGATTTGATTCCTTATGTAAAAAAAGCAGAAGGGGAATTGTACGATGTGGAAAAACTTGAACAAAGTCATTTTAGAAAATCATCCGCTGATGCTGCTATTCTGCAAGACACGACTTATTATCGAATTTTCCCTTTAACAGAAAATCCGTTCAATAATAATGATTGGTCTTATTACCACAGCTCCATTGGAGGTTACAGCGCTGCAAAACTGCGAATTTATCAGGATGTAATTGAGAATTGTTTGCAAAATAATCCACTCAATTGGAATGTTTTTAAAATGTTGAATGTGAAATATTTGATAGCCAACACCCAACTTCCTCCCCAAAACGTTCAACCCTACCATTATGATAAGCAAAATAAATTGCTGGTTTATCAAACCACTATTGATTCAAAACCAGCTTGGTTTGTAGAAGAAAGTAAAATTATCCCTGAACGAAAAGACCGATTCGCAAAGATTAACAGCGAAAATTTTGACCCATACAAAACAGCCATATTGGAGCAGGAACTTGATTTTCAAATTCAATCTCCGGATTCATCTTACGTAAAATTGGAAAATGCATCATTCAATAAAATGAAATATAAAATTTACAATGATAAACCTGCTTTACTCGTAATTTCAGAAATATATTATCCGCCAGCTGGCGGATGGAAATGTTTTGTGGATGGAAAAAGGACGGAAATTTACAAAACCGACCACATTCTTCGCTCTGTTTATATTGACTCCGCAGGCGAACATGAAGTGGTTTTTGAGTTTAATCCTGAAGCATTTGTGAAAAATTATAGGTTGTCTTT
>JAYEKN010000209.1:5442-8521 GCA_034661015.1 Candidatus Cloacimonadota bacterium | reverse complement strand
GAAAAAGGACGGAAATTTACAAAACCGACCACATTCTTCGCTCTGTTTATATTGACTCCGCAGGCGAACATGAAGTGGTTTTTGAGTTTAATCCTGAAGCATTTGTGAAAAATTATAGGTTGTCTTTTTACGCCCACATTTTTGCATTTTTATGTTTTGTTGTAGCCGCCATAATAACGATATTAAAGAATGGAAAACGGAAAATGGAAAACGGAAAATGGAAAACGGAAAATGGAAAATGGAAAACGGAAAACGGAAAACGGAAAATGGGAAAAGGGAGAAGGGAGAACGGATGAAAAAAATTGAGAAGTTTGAAGATTTGGAAGTATGGCAAGAAGGGATGAGAATGGTGATAGATATTTATAAAAATTTAGCAGATTGTAAAGATTATAGCTTGCGAGACCAAATACAAAGGGCTGCTGTATCAATTCCGTCAAACATATCCGAGGGGTATGACAGACAATCAAACAAGGAATATGTTCATTTTTTGTATATTGCACGAGGATCTTCTGCAGAATTGCGAACTCAACTATACATTGCCTTAAAACTTGATTTTCTTACAAAAATTGACGCTTTTGAACTTATTGATAGAACGCGTAAAATGTCTGCAATGCTGTTTAATCTGATAAAAGTTAGAAAAGAAAAGTTTTCATGACCATTTCTCCGTCCTCCCTTCTCCCTTTTCCCTTTATTTCCATGATCATTCCGGCTTACAACCGCGCTGATGAAATAAAAGAATTTCTCTCTTCGCTCGTTTTGCAAACTAGCAAAGAATTTGAAGTCATTATTGTGGATGATGGCTCCACGGATAATATCAAAGAAGTAGTAGATTCGTTTAAAAACCAATTAGACCTAAGATACTTTTTTCAAAAGAATACCGGACCGGGTGCTGCAAGAAATAACGGGATGGATAAAGCAAAAGGGGATGTTTTTGTTTTCATAGATTCGGATTGTACGGTGCCGGTGGATTATGTTGAAAATCTGGTAACCCATCTTGAATCGGAAGATTTTGATTTTTTTGGTGGACCGGATACATATCGTGAAGATTTTCCCCCTTTTCTAAAAGCTGTGAACTACTCAATGACATCGTTTATCGGAACCGGCGGAACCAGAGGGAGTTCGGGGAAATCGGTAGGCAAATATTATCCTCGTAGTTTTAATATGGGGATCAAAAGAGAGGTGTATGAAAAAGTGGGAGGAATGAATTCTCTGCGGCACGGGCAGGACATGGATTTTTCAAATCGTATTTTCAAAGCCGGATTTAAAGCGAAATATCTGCCGGATGTATTTGTATATCACAAAAGAAGAACTTCATTTAGAAGATTTTTTAAGCAAATTTTTAATTGGGGAGTAACGAGGGTAAATTTGGGAAAGTTAGATAAAAAAATGTTGAAACCGGTTCATTGTTTGCCAAGCGTCATCGTAACCGGATATTTTCTTAGTTTGATTTTTGCAATTTTGTTTTCACTGATTGCTTATCTTTTTCTTTTTGAAAATATTTGTCTTTTATTAGTCGGGGGATTCGTTTTAATTCAATCAAGCAGGGAATATCAGTCTCTTAAAGTCGGTCTGCTTTCGGTTGTTACGATATTTACACAAATTTTTGCCTACGGAATCGGTTTGTTTGTTGGGGTAATAAAATCAATTTTCCAGAAAGAAAAATTTGTGAATGGTTTTACGAAGAAATATTATAAATAGTATTTGAGAAACTCGAGTCGGGTCATTCTTTTCGACACGATTTGGGTTTCGTCCTTGCAATGATTTTTTGAGTCATAGACGAGTCGGCACGACCATTCCGTGCCGAATTTGTTATGTCACGGAATGGTCCGTGACATCTCCCTTTGTCACGGAGTGGTCCGTGACACCACGCTTTGTCACGGAGTGGTTCGTGAAATCTCGCTCGCAAAAATCTTTGCGAAAGATGTTGAACTTTTGTATTGAAGTTTCTATGAACATTTTCTACATACTTTTACAGATAACGTTTGCAAAAATTTTTATTTGACAATATTCATCGAAATCCGCAAAGTGTTTCCACCTTGCCATTGCGGTTGAATTTCGTATCCGACATCAAAATGGAGTAAAGAATTTTGCCAGATATTCAGTTTTGTTCCGACTCCAAATCCGTATTTGCGATTTTCACTTGTGTAAAGTTCTTGCGAAAATCCGCTGCGAAGGGATAAATATTTACCCAAAAGTGTATATTCTCCTCCGATATGAACAATATCCTCCACATCTTTATAAAGGGCTTTATCATAGTCCAAAGCGAAAGTTATGTTGTTTTTTGAAAAACTGTAACCGTAGGTCAATGTGGTTGGAATTCCTTCATCGTAATCACCTTGAGCTGTTCCGGTGCCATTACTACTTTCCCAAAATATATTATTAAGAGCATTTTTGCAAGCAAGTCCTACGTTGCTTTCTTCGGTAATTTTATATTGCAATCCCACATCACAACCGAAACCGTTAGCAGATCCGGAAACTTGATGCTCTCCCTGTGCGTCCACATAAGAGCCATTTGAATTGTTACCAAAAGATGAACCGAAATATTTCAGGCTTAAACCCAAATTCAATTTTTCTAAGAAAGGTTTGCCAAATATGGAGCCGTTCAGTCCCATTGAAACTAACAGGGTGGCTTCGGACATAGCTTCATCACCCGAATAAATAAGCCCTGAGCCAAGGGAAATCATCTCGTTCAATTTCATTCCGTAACCAAGGAACGAGTAATTGTATAGATCGAAAAAAGTAACATTATCCATCGAAAGGTTGTGCTTACTGCTGATTCTACATAATCCCGCCGGATTCCAGATAATACTGTTTGCGTTATCGGTAAGAGAAACATACGCTCCGCCCATAGACATTGGCTTCGCCCCGTAACCCACGTCCATAAACGCTGCGGGGATGTTGGATAAATTATCAGCAAAAGAAATACTGCTGATAAGAATAAATAATACTAGAATAATTTTTTTCATGTTTGCTCCTTGATACAAAAGTGAGAGGTGAAAAACAAGAGATATTCACATTTCACTTTTTCTTTTTCATTTTTCTTTTTTCCTGCTTTGAAAATGCCGCACCTACGGTGCTT
>JAYEKN010000209.1:0-5342 GCA_034661015.1 Candidatus Cloacimonadota bacterium | reverse complement strand
ATAATTTTTTTCATGTTTGCTCCTTGATACAAAAGTGAGAGGTGAAAAACAAGAGATATTCACATTTCACTTTTTCTTTTTCATTTTTCTTTTTTCCTGCTTTGAAAATGCCGCACCTACGGTGCTTAATTTCCGTTCTTTCATCGAACATAAGGCTGACGCCTTATGCTACAAATATAGCGCACCGCTGGTGCTATTCATAACTTTTGCTCTAGTTCTCAAGCATCTGCTTGGGAACGAGAAATGTTTTTTTCCATTTCCCATTTTCCATTTCACTTTTCACTTTTTCTTTTTCTTTTTTCCTGCTTTGAAAATGCCGCACCTACGGTGCTTTATTTCCGTTCTTTCATAGAACATAAGGCTTATCGCCTTGTGCTACAAATATTTCGCACCGCTGGTGGTGTTATTCATCATTTTTGCTCTCATTCTCAAGCATCTGCTTGGGAACGAAAAATGTTTTTTTTCCCATTTCCCTTTTCCTTTTCCCTTTTCCCTTTTCCCATTTCCCATTTCCCATTTCCCTTTTCCCTTTACACATTTCCCTTTTCTCTTTTCACTTCTTAATTATTTAATCAAAACGATTGTTTTAACGAGTTCTTCTCTATTTTTGGCATCTTCTGCAATCAGTTGGATTACATATCTTCCGTTTCGAGCCATTTTGCCATTGTCGGTTTTTCCGTCCCAATGGAGAGTGTGTTGCTCACCGGCTTTATAATCACCTTTTATCATAGGGGAATTTTCAATAATAGTGCGAATAAGCGTTCCGTTCAAGTTATATATTTTTGCGGTAATTTCCGGATATCTGCTTATATTTGAAGAAATCTTAAAAATGATCTGCAATCCCATATTGTTGCCGATTTGATCGTGTGGTGTAAATGGATTGGGAAGGAGTTGCAGGTCATAAATCCCAAGAGACTTGGAGTTGCCAACCACTCCATACTCGTGCCAGTCAGGGATTTGGGGAAGGAATAATTGTAAGTCGGTTCTTGGATTATTTTCCAAAGGATCAACCCAATTGAGCTGATTTTCATCCCAGAATGCAATATACATGTTCTCCGAATCCGTGAGTTGTCCTAAAGTGAAGATAACTCCGGGCATGTAGTTGAAATAGGAGGGGGAACGATTTGAGTTTATCAAGAAAATTGAACTTTTCAATTCTGAAGTAGTGCTTACCAATTTCATAGGTGAAGCCAAAATCGGAGTTAGATATAATTTCGCTGTGCCACTTGTGAGCATAGAATCGGCTAAGGTAATATCACAATTCTGACCGCTGTGTAGTGTGTCCGCCAAGTTTGCCACAGTTAATTTTTCAAACACATTTGCACTTTTAGTGGAGCTGACAGAAAATCCGTGGTTTGGATCGGTTGCTGTAGCATTTAATGTGAGCTGTCCGAGATAGTCTGTATTTGGTGTAAAAAGCACACCGGAAATTTGTTCTTCTACGATACCGCAATAAGCCGGAATCGAATCCCATTCTATCGGAACGGTCATTGCCCAGCCGCTGTCACTGATTGCAGTTACCGAGAAAAAATACGATTCATTATTATTTATCTCATCCACACCGCTGATTGTGAGGCTATTAAGGTGCATATCCCGAACGTAAATAAAATCTGTTAAGAGATTTATTGAAACATCATTTAAGGTAACTTTTGCTTTCAATTTACCGGATATTTCACCAATTGTCGAGTCGGGCGTAGTAAGTTTGACCAGCCTTTTTTCTCCGGCAATTTGCTCCAGATTCCCAATAATGGAATCAGTAAGCGACCAAATTACAGTTCCGGAAAGATCAACTGCTGAATTGAGCGAATTGTTCATATCATCAAAAACATTCACTTCAAAAAAAGTTTCCTGATTATAGGCAAGGGTAGCCTGATTTGGAGAAATAGTAGAATTTTGTTGCGATAAAATACCTTCGGATGTGAGATCCCAAGAAAGTGGTTGGGCTTGATTTGTATAATTCAGTCCGTTAGAATTTGAGAACGAGGAAAACCAAAATTCGATTTCGCCAGATTGGTTTTGAATTGGAATTGTATAAACTAATAAAGAGTCATTCGCAACAGTCATCGCATCTTCAAAATAATTGTTAGTTACATCGTAATAATGAATGAATACCGAATCGGTGTAATTGGTTGCTTTTATTAGAGAAATTTCAAATGGTTCTGAAGCGGGGGTAGGCACGATTTGAGAGGGATCAAATTGCAATGGCAGTTGTTTTGGTTGTGAATAATGCGAAAGAGAATCGAGCGATAATTGATAAGGGAGAGGATTGATGAAATCAGCAAGAATTTCTCTTTTTTCGCTTTTTCTTGAATCTTGGGACGGTTTTGTCAGCTTGATCGAATATATTCCGGTATGTAAAGTTGAATCAGTTTCGCAAAAACCGGTTTCATCGGTTATAAGTAAAAGATTTCGATCAGTTGCAATGATTTGAACATTTACACCTGAAACAGGTTTAGTTCCGTTTTCAGTGATATGAAATTCTATACTACAAAGAATAAAATCGAATGAATAATCAATAACCAGATCTTCACCGGTCCAAGGGATATTCGGCACTTCACCCGAAAAAATTTCATCCTCATATTCTGCGATGAGTGAGAGAGAATATTGATCTTCCGACAAATTATTGAATTGGTAAAATCCATTTTGATTTGAATAAACCGTATCCGAAATATTTCCGGAAGCGTTTGT
Source organism: Candidatus Cloacimonadota bacterium (assembly GCA_034661015.1). Classification (NCBI taxonomy): domain Bacteria; kingdom Pseudomonadati; phylum Candidatus Cloacimonadota; species Candidatus Cloacimonadota bacterium. The sequence continues at coordinate 2,654 of JAYEKN010000209.1, read as the reverse complement.
GAGAATCACTTCAGCATTAGCAATTGGTTGCAAACTCCTTTCATTTACATTCATCGTAATTGTTCCACTTAGCGAAACAGCATCGGGAGAATATGTATAGTCAAAATTCTGTGTATAAGTTCCTTCTACATTAATTTCAAAGTTTTGAATCTGGGTTTGATATTGCCCGTCTAGATAATATGCAAAGCATTCTATAGAAAAAACGTCGGGAATCAGGAGATCGGCAAACTCATAAAGAGAATCAGGATGGATTAGATTAAATTGAGTCTCATCTCCATTTTGATTGGTTAGGATAATTTGGGCAGAATCGGGGGCGAAAGTTCCAACCAGATCTGTATCAAATATTGTTACTGCACCATTGATGGAAGCATAGTGAGGAATTGCTGCAAGCATAAAATTGAGTTGTAAGGTGGATTGCTCAAAAGTCAATTCCACCTCGACAGAATCTGATGGATAATAATCAAATTTTGAAGCATGCAAGGTGTAAACTCCGATCGTGTCAACTTCGATTGAGTATGCACCATCCGAACTTGTGGTATCAGCGTAAGTTCCGCTTACTCCGATTGCATAAACAATAGCATTTGAGAGGAGGACGGAATTTGTGTCTATTACCGTTCCATAGAAAACCAGATCTTTTGGTTCAAGAGAAAAATCAACAGTAGGTGGATTTGACACACCGCCGGACAAAGTAACATCAATTGGATTGACCGGGTAATAGGCATTATGAGTTGCATTTAATGTGTAGTTGCCATCGTATAAATTTGAAAAAGTAAAAGAACCACTTGCTCCGGTATATAGACTATCATTTACTTGAATGCCTGTAGTCGAAGTTCCATTAAGAACAATCTTAACATTTCCGATGCCGACTAATGTGCTGCTGTTTACCGCTGTTCCCGAGATAGAGTTGTTGATTCCGGTTAGGCTGAAATCTAAAATAGCCACTTCTCCTGCTTGCAACTGGATTTGCGGCATGGGTTCATTAACAGTAAATCCCTCAAGTATCACATCAATATTATAAGTTCCGTGTGGTAGGGGAATGTCGTAAATCCCGAATGTATTGGTTACTTCGGAAAAAATCCTTCCACTAACAATATTCGAAGCATAGATTGATACTCCCGGTTTTCCAACGCTATTATGGGTAATTGTCCCAACGATATGGGCAGCTAATTCGAGATCAATATTTATTAGAACAGATTGTCCCACAGATAAATTTGCAGATTGGGATGGACTGACTAAGGTGGTATCTGAAGATAATGCCCAAACGTCGTAATATTCCGGTGAAACGTTTGTAAAAACAAAATCTCCGAATTCATTTGTTTGAGTTAAAAACACATTTCCCGGTTGGTCTTTAATCTTTACAACTGCATCCTCAACTTCCAAATTTTCGTATTTTACAGTTCCGAGAATTGCATTTGGAATCATTGCCAGTTCTACGAAAACATCTGTGGAGTCCGCTCCAATTGGGTTTGGATGAACATAAGGTTGGTAACCCGCTTTGGTGCATTCGAGCGAATAAGAATGATCGGATGAAAAATTTTGGAGAGAGAATACTCCCATAGAAGATGTCGTATCGGTGGCAATTAAATCGTCATTTTCATCATATATTGTAATGATTGCATTTTTAATGAAATCATTATCTGTATTTTGCACTGTTCCTGATATTACTCCAACGTTTACAGCAATATTTTGTGAACTTATATTGCTCAAATTTCCATCTGAAACGGTTAGGGTTGCATTGAAATTTCCCGTGTTAATATAGGTGTATTCATAAGGTCCTTGACCGGTGGAATCTATCTGACCATCTCCATTAAAATCCCATTCCCAAATTGATATCGGATTTGTCCCTTCTACAGAAATGTCTGTAAAATTTACTGTAATAGGATTGTAGCCATTTGGAGGATTTGCGACAAAATTTGAAGTGGGAGGAATTGTATCTCCTTGATTTACGACAACAATTGATTTGTATGATATACCGAATCTTTCTCCATCCGACACAGTAAGGCTTGAGTTGAAAGAACCGGTATCTGTATAAGTGTGTAGATAACTACCCGCGCCGGTAGTATCGGTTTGCCCGTCCCCGTCAAAATCCCATTCCCAGCTGATAATCGGATAAGTTCCCTGAGTTGAATTGTTTGTGAAGGTTACCTGTAAGGGTTCTTCTCCGGTTTGTGGAGTAGCACTATAAGATGAAATTGGAAAATTAACCACCGATCTTTGCAAAGGAATATCAAAATTTGCCGATTCGAAATCCTGAAGAGCGAAGAAAGTGTCTGCAGAGTTGTAATTGGATCTATTTACGACCAGTTGATAATCCCCTTCATACAAATATGAAAATTCATAATGCCCATCTGCTGATGTAACAACAGTTGATATTTCGTTATAAGTCCCTGCTTCGTCGAAATATAGTGTTACTTCAGCGTTTGCAAGTGGAGAGTTCAAAAAAGCATCGGTTATAATTCCGGAAATATTTGCACCATGAATATCAATTGTCAGGTCTGCGACAATGTTTTGGGCTTGAACATCAAGTAAGGCAGAAGCATTATCATAAATCGCAGGAGGAAGATCAGACCCAATTGTTGAGGAAGTGTAGGGGACGACGTTTTCAAACAGGAAAAAGCCACTGGAATTTGTCGTATCACTCAATGATTGTTCCT
>JAYEKN010000208.1 GCA_034661015.1 Candidatus Cloacimonadota bacterium | reverse complement strand
TTTGCGGGTGGATACTAATTCAACAAAAACAAATGGAGAAATTATGAAAAAATTAATTTTATTCTTGGGAATTTTCCTCATCACATCACTTTCCGCAGAAGCACCAAAATGGTTTACTTCCGGAAAACTTGCAAATTATCCTGCCGAATATAATTATATCGGCATGGGAGAAGGAAGTTCTTTGGAAAATGCCCAAGCAAATGCTCAAAAAGCGATTGCTGCTCAATTGAAAGTTTCGATTCAGGCAGAAGTTAACCTTTATACTCAAGAACTAAGCGGTGATATGAAATCTTCATATCAAGAATTATTCGAATCATCAACTAAAACAAGTGTTAGCGAAACAGTGAAAGGTATTCAGTTTGTAGATCAAGCACAAGATGGCGATAAATACTTCGTTGCTGCGGTGCTGAATATGCAACAATTTGCAACAACCCTCAAGGGTGAATTGGATATAGAGTGGACAAAAATCAGCAATCTTGTTTCTGAGGGACGGAACCTTATCAAAGATGATAAAATATTTGCCGGATTGGATAATTTCCTTGATGCCCAGAAATTTCTCACTCCCTTTTATACCAAAAAATCAATTTACGATGCAATGGGAACCGGCTCATACAAAATATCGGAAGACATCACAATTGCTTCCTTAAATTCCGAAATACGCAAAATTTTATCCGGAATAAAACTAAGTGTGGTTTCCGGAAATGACCAAACAGCCAAAGAAGGTGAATCACTTCCAAAACCGATTGTTTTTTCCGTAGAATATTCCGGTTCCAAAATCCCTTCTATTCCCATAAAAATCACCTATGAAAATAATAAAACTATTGCTACTGAAAATACTGATGAAAGAGGTGAAGTAAAATGCCGGGTTACTGCTTTATCCCTCAGAAACAAACGTGGTAGTGTGATCGCAAAACCAAATATTTATAAATTACCCGGATTTTATAGAAAATACTTAAAGAATTCCGCGACTAAAGCCGATTATTCCATTGCAGAAAATACGGCAATGACATTTTCCATAATAATTAAAGATGAAGATGGAAACAGATTAAAATCTGTGGAAAATAAAATTGCTAAAGAAGTGGGAAGATTGGGACACAATGTTTCTGATAATGCGGATTTCGGACTTTCAGGCACTGTAACGATGATAAGTTCGGAAAAAACCGAAGGATACACAGGAGAACAGTATCTCGTCAAATCGGAAATGATATTGTCTCTCGTTATCAATGATTCAGGAAAAAAAGTAGGAAGTATTCTCGCTACCGGAACAGGGCTGAATTCCCGAAGCGAAGAGAAAGCTCTACAAGCATCCTACAAAAAACTGAAAATCAATAAGCGAGATTTTGCCGAAATGTTTGCAGAAGCAAGTGACGAACTGGCAAAATATTTACCAACTCCGGTTGAGAAAGTTGTCCCGAAGAAAGAGAAGCCCATTACGATTGACCCGACTCCCTCATCGGACGAACAGTTAGACAAAATCGTTAAACACGATGTCTTTACTTTTGAATTAATAAATTGTAAAATGGACGACAGAACCATAACCTGCTCACTGATTGTTGCAAATAATTCCGAAGATGACACTAACCTAAGAATTCACCGTGCTCAAACTAAAATATTTGATGAAGCCGGTAATGAATATTCTGCAAATTTTGTGAAATTGGCCAATTCCGAAACAAGAGGCTGGAACTTGGATAAATTGATTATTCCCAAAGTTCCTACTCCTGCAGAAATGGTTTTCGAGAAAGTTTCTTCTTCCGTTACAAAAATATCCCTTCTCAGCATTAGTATGGTAAGTAATGGTTATAGATATAAAGCAGAATTTCGAAATGTTAATATTGAGTTCAAATAATAATCCTGTTCTAATTCGTGTCCATCCGTAAAATAGGGATTGGACGCAGATCATCGCTGAAAAAAATGATTTACGCAGATAAAAAATTTAATTACAAAAAGAGTAATATCAGCGTCTGCCCCGTTGAATGCTTTGTATTTTAATATTCAACAGGGGTTTATCTGCCGAATCAGTGTTTTTCTGCGTCGAATCATCCACCAGCTGGTGGATTCATTGCTTAAATAGTACTTTACGGATAGACACTAATTCGGTGAACTTATCAGAACTGCTTTTTTATAAAAATCCCAACTCGGACGCGGTTTGCAGTCTTCAAGTTGGGATTTTTTTCCCGGTAAGTGTGAAGAAAATGGGATAAAAATTTGATAAATATTTCGGTTAATTTGACATAAATATGAGAGGGTATAAAAAAATGAGAATTACTATGAATAGGAAGCA
>JAYEKN010000207.1 GCA_034661015.1 Candidatus Cloacimonadota bacterium | reverse complement strand
ACGAAACACACAGAAAAACACTGAAAATGATATTGAATCTTGATTTTTGAATATCGTTTGTTTTCTATCCGGTACATAAGAAAACGTAACATTGTCGAAAATGATACTCATTCAATCGTCCTTTCTAACCAAAAAACTTATACCACGAAACACACAGAAAAACACGGAAAAGAGTATTGAAGTTTAATTTCGGAATATCGTTTGTTTTCTATCCGGTCCAACCGAGACAATACTGATTTTCGTACTGATCAATTCTTCAAGTTTAAGAATAAACAATCTCGTATTTTCAGGCAATCTATCAAAATCAGTAATATCTGAAATATCCTGTTCCCAACCTGGTAGAGAAATATATTGGGGCACGAGTTTTTCGAACACAAATTGGTCAAGGGGAAATTTGGCGATTTTCTTTCCGAGATATTCATAATGAGTGCAGATTTTAATTTTTCCCATACCGCTAAAAACATCAGTTTTTGTAAGAGCAATTTCGTCAAAACCGTTTATCAGCACTGAAAATTTTGCAGCCGGAACATCAAACCAACCGCAGCGGCGCGGTCTTCCGGTTGTCGCTCCAAACTCAGCACCTTGTTTGCGAATTAATTCACCCGTCTCATCTTTCAATTCAGTGGGAAAAGGTCCCTTGCCGACTCGTGTAAAATACGCTTTCATTATTCCAACAATCGTATCCACTCTGTGGGGATTTATCCCGGTTCCGACAATTGCTCCACCCACAGATGGATTGGATGAAGTTACATACGGGTAACTACCAAAATCAATGTCAAGTAAGGTTCCCTGAGCTCCTTCCAGCATTACTTTTTTTCCTTCATCAAGAAGTTCATTTATCAAAAATGGGGTATCTGAGATATACTGTTTTAATTTATCAGCGGCAGCCAAAAGTCTTTGCCTCATTTCTTCAATATCGTTTTGTGAAAGCCATTTGTGCAATAATTCCTTTTTATGATGAATAAGATTATCAATCCTGTCGCTTAATAATTTTGGATACTGTAGATCTCCGAAACGAATCCCCAACCGTGAATATTTATCCGAATACGTAGGACCTATTCCGCGTTTTGTCGTTCCGATAGATTTTTTCCCACTTTTCTCCTCATTCCATTCATCCAAAAAAATATGAATCGGTAAAGTGATATGAGCTTGTGAACTGATGAACAATCTCCCTGCCAAAGAAATGCCTTGCTCTTCCAGATCGGAAATTTCCTCAAGCATCTGCAAAGGATCAATCACAACACCATTGCCAATAATACATTGGACATCTTTGTGCAAAATACCGACCGGAATAATGTGCAAAACTGTTTTTCTTCCTTGATTGATTACCGTATGACCGGCGTTGCAACCTCCCTGAAAACGCACGATTACATCTGCATCTTCTGCAAGATAATCAATGATTTTAGCTTTCCCCTCATCACCCCACAAAGCTCCTAAGACTACTTTTAGTGACATAGCACCTCAATTATTTTTTCTGCTTGTAACTGAACAGGAAAAACGCCATCTTCATTAGCTAAACCATCTCCCTTTCGCATTTTTCCACCATAAACCAACTTATATTCCTTTTGCTTTGCCGGGAATAGTTTGTATTTATAATCATCAGGAATGTTTTCTCACTTTTGCAATCTTTCGATTAAATCTTGTATTTCGTATTTTGATAATTTCATATTCATATTTCTAAAAGCCCTTTATCTTTCCAATTTACTTAAAATAGTTACAGCCTCAATATCAAATTTAGAAAAAGCAAACCACTTTTTACCCAAATCTTTTAAACTTGCTCCAAAATGATAAATTTGTTTATAATCAATAATTAAAAATCTATCGTGAGATGAATTAAATTGTTTTATAATTATCGGGTTATATTGGGAATTATATTTTACCAAATCTAATTTAATTTGTTGGCTTATATTATTAGAATAGATAGTTACCTTTACTTTTTGATTTTTACTAAAAAGCATAAGCACTGTTTCATCAATACAATTATCAATTAAGGTTATTGATTTTTTAGCTTTTTTTATTAGAGAGGAGATGAACGGGTAAGCAGCAAAAATTTGTCCGTCAAAAAAAGATACCTTGCTTATGTTGAATTTCTTTTGCTTCAATAGCTTTAAAAACTTTTTCAAAATTTTCATCGTGCTTAATATGTTTTGCTCTATATAATTAAATTTTTGAAAAATCATTGCAATATTTTCTTATAGCAAATTTATAATTCCGTTGCGTTTCTCCTACTTGTGCCTATCCCTTTGCTATCTAATCATCCAATTTATTGAACATATCTTTCTCAACCGCACAAATAGGGCATA
>JAYEKN010000206.1 GCA_034661015.1 Candidatus Cloacimonadota bacterium | reverse complement strand
TTATGTTGTTTTCTGAAATCGGTTGTGAAGGTCTGGATTATCAGTTTTGTGACACAATTATTAATTATGATCTGCCATGGAATCCCATGCGTATAGAACAAAGAATAGGACGTATAGATCGATGGGGGCAGCAAAGTGAGGCAGTTGTAATATATAATCTAATTACCCCTGGAACAATTGATGCGGAGATATACAATAGCTGTTTATTCCGGATTGGAATATTTGAAGAAAGCATTGGTGAATGTGAAGAGATACTTGGAGAAATTCATAAAGAGATAAAAAGTATTGTAGAAAACTTTGAATTATCAAAAAAAGAAATAAAGATGAAATTACAGCAATTATCAGATAATAAAGTACGCAAAATTAACGAAGAAAGAGAGCTTGAAGAACGTGAACATGAATTGTTTGGAGTAAAATTATCGGCTTTCTTTCCAGACGAAGATATTTTTAAATCTGAAAGCTATTGGCTTACACCTGCATCTCTCCAGATCTTTGTGACAAACTATCTTAAGAAGAGATTACAAAAAAATGATTTTTCTTTAGGAAACAAACCTACAAAGACATTCCGCCTTTCCCAGGATGCCAGAAATAAGCTATTAAAAGATTTTAGAATCTTAAAGCCCATTAAAACTCCAATGTATCGATCCTGGGAAAAATGGTTAAAAGGAGATAAACAGCATTGCACTATTACTTTTGATTCTGAATCTGCTTCCAACAATCGTGAAGCATTGTTTATTATGCCTGTGCATCCTCTTGTTCTTCAGGCAGCTTCTTTTTTTAATAAAGCTGACCCTGTTTATTCCAGTTGTTATGTTCAGGATTCTGATATAAAATCAGGCATATATCCATTTGCCATTTATTCCTGGGAATATAAGGGAGTGCAGCCTGAACTTAAGCTTATCCCTATTTGTAAAGATGAAAGCATTAGACAAAATATTTTTGAATATCTGGAAAATGGTGCTGGTGATAATACAGATGAAGCAGATATTTTAGAAGAGTCAGAATTCATGGAACTTGATAATATCCATCATGAATTATGGTTAAAAGAGAAAGAAGAATATGTTCAAAAAGCTCATGATATTTCTACATTCCGTGCTAAAAGCCTTGAAATAAGTTATCAGGGAAGAATGAACGTCGTACAGGAACAATTATCCAATGCAGCAGACGAAAAAATTCAAAAAATGAAACAATTTCAAATTCAGAATATTCAGAATAAGCATGATCAAACAAAAGAGGAGCTTTCGAAAGCTGAACAATTAGCTGATATTCATACAAAACCAGTTATTTTCGGTATTATAAGAGTGGAGGGGTAATTAAAATGAATTCAAAACAACAATTTGTTAATAAGATAACTGAAGCAAGAAGAGCCTGTGATTCGTATAATGCCAAGACCCTTTATAATTCTGTCAAAAAACTATCACATGATATTTACGGTAAAAAATCTCATTTTATTTTTGAGTTAATTCAGAATGCTGAAGATAACAGCTACCAGAAAGGTAACACGCCTACTTTGTTGTTTTCACTTAAGGAGAATAATGAGAAAATTGAATTGATAATTGAAAACAATGAAAAAGGATTTGTTGAAGATAACGTTGAAGCACTTTGCGACGTGGGTGAATCCAAAAAATCAAAGAACCAGGGATATATTGGTGAAAAAGGAATAGGTTTTAAATCTGTTTTTCAAATAACAAGCTGCCCTAAAATTTTTTCCAGTGGCTTTAAATTTTCTTTACCTGAAAAAGATGAAAAATCAGGCCTTGGATATATTGTTCCCATCTGGATTGATAAAATTCCTGAAAATAACAAACATGATTGGACAACAATTGTTTTGCCAATTGATAAACCAGATAAATATGATGTTAAAGATATTATTAAAGATTTACATGACATAAAGCCTGAAACTATTCTGTTCCTTGAAAAACTTCAAAGTATGGAAATTCAGGTTTCAATCCATGATGAAAAATATGAAATACTGATCGAGAAAGACAGCTTAAAGAAACCATTGCTTGAGCTGAGATATAAAAAAAAACATGATGAAAGGGAAGACTCAAAATCATTGTCCTTTTGGTTCACTTCAAAAAAATTTACTAAACCTGAAAAGATCACTGCTGAAAAAAGAGAAGAAGTACGCTATCGAATGGTATCAGTAGCCATTCCTGTCAACAGCAAAGAAATATCCGGTGAATTATTTGCATATCTTCCGGTTTGGGGGAACACAGGCTTACCATTTATGATTAATGCTGATTTTCTGCTCACCACCGACAGAGAAAAAATTCAGGAGGATGAAAAATGGAATCACTGGCTTCGTGGTTGCATTGCAGATGTTT
>JAYEKN010000205.1 GCA_034661015.1 Candidatus Cloacimonadota bacterium | reverse complement strand
GAATATGAAGATCATTAAAACCAGAACAGGCAGAAAATTCCAATGAGCAATTTCTATGGTTGCATCTGAAATATATAGATCCGCATTTTCCAGGAATTCACCAAAAAATCCCCAGAGAGAAATCCCGGAAAAGATAGCGAGAAGGTTGCTCCAAAATTTGTTTGTTTTCATTCTAGAGGAAATGACAAAAAGATAGATTCCCAGTCCCAGCAAGATCAAACCTGCAAAAAGATAAGGAATGTTACCTGTCTGACTGCTGATTACCAAAAGCATATAGACAATGCCGAAAAAGGAAAGTGTGAGTAGCATAGTGTTAAATGCGATTTTTTTTGTATTATTCATCTTTAAAATTCTCCAATTTTGTTCTAAGATAATCCCCAATACTTATCTATCCAAAGATTTTTTTTCGTTTTTGGTCTTAACATTTTTCTCATGTATCTCCCATGCAGAAAAATATGAAGGATGATCAGAACCACAAGCAATAAGCCAGAAATATCATGAACATATGTCAATAGCATAAATACGCCATTTTCGTAGATATTAAATGCATCAGTAATCATCGGGAATTTCAAAATACCAGTTACTCCACAAATGATGAACACGAAAAATGAAACTATATTAGTATAATAATTGATTTTGTGTTTCGGTAGTTTCATTTTACTTATTATATATGTTCAAAGAATCTGCAATTACGAATTTAGGATCTTGGACTTCCAGATTTGAATAGAAATTTTTGAACCATTCAAGAGTCTGCTTTACGCTTTTACTGAAAACTTCGGAAGTAACGGTTGCCCCTGTCACAAGATAGTTTGGTCGTTCTTGTGTATCCAAATTCTGCATAGAAAGAGCTGAGAGGATATCTGATTTGAGGACTCTTTTTACCCATGGTTTTGTGTCATCCGAATCCACAAAAGTGATTCGCTCAACAGTTCCTTCACTGCTGATAAAGATAAGAAGGTTGCTATACCCCTTATATCCTCTGAGTTCAGAATGGTCTGCAGTGGAGAGAACAAATGAGAGTAGAGAGTCCTTATAAACAGCGGCAAATCTTCCATGTGATGTGTTGAAAATTTTTATATTTCCCCATGGAAGATGCTTTTGTATTTCCGAGATAAATGCCGAATCATTGAGTTGAATATCTTCAATTGTATTTTTTCTTGCAGGGAGAGGAAGTGCAAGAAAAAAGTTGAGTAAGATAAATAGATATATTGATTTTTTCATAATAATTCCATGTCTTAAAAAATGGGGGGGGGTACATTAACTACCCCCCTTCAGGCTGAACGTTACATTAATAGAAGGTGTACATCAGACCGATGGATAATGTATAATCCGGTGCTGTATTATTTTTTACTTTATAAGGAATACCGAAGTGTACGTAAATTTTTCTTTTTTCGTAATCATTACCCCAGGGTCGGAAATGAATGGACGCATCAATATTATGGCTATAAAATTGTTCTTTCTTCTTAGTATTTTGCACCCAGGTTCCTTCGTCTTTCAGATTCATCCAGCCATTTACTCCCAAGCCGGCTTCTAATTTTTCACATAAACAATATTCTGTTTTCAGCATATAATTGAATCTATCGGAAAGTTCGATTCCGGATTTTCCATACATGTGATTTCCTTGTTCATTAGTAATTTCTTTTGCCCTTCCTCTGTAAATATACAAAAAATGACCGGCAAAATCAATTCCCTTAATTCCCTCATGATGGATGAATCCGATTTTCATCTCATCTTCACCTTTAGTTAACGAATTACATATTTTCTCATTGTCATTGCAAAGAGGAAATTTATAACAAGCACCAATGCTGAATTTTGCATAATCAAAAATTTCCTTTTTATGAACTTCGAAAAATCTGTATTTTCCACTTAACCAAAGGTCGGTAAATCCGCTTTCTTCAATTTTATTTATTCCTGACGGAGTTTTTTTCTCCTTATCGACAGTAACATATTTTATCACAGTTCCAATATCAATTTTACTCGTTAAACCATAACCTAATCTGAATCCAACAAGTTTCTTTGACATTTTGTGCAGTCCGTTTCCTTTATCAATATCTACCATTTCACTTTTCCCAAAGTCGTATTTTTGGGTTGCATTGATGAATTTCAGACCGACTCTGGGCCAGATGACACCTTTCATTATTCCATTTGGACATCCGAGAATATTCGCTGCATATCCCATTTTTGCAAAGCTAATAATTACAAGAACGAGGATAATCATCTTTTTGAGATTTTTCATTTTTTCCTTTCTTTCTGTTGACTGAGTCTCATTCTCAATCAATTGATTCAGTTTGATTTTAAAGTTTATTTGATATTGTCTTTTATTTTCAAACGGTAATCATAAAAAAAGCAGTTGCGGGCTGCTAACT
>JAYEKN010000204.1:8882-11824 GCA_034661015.1 Candidatus Cloacimonadota bacterium | reverse complement strand
CTAGTATTTTTTTGGATTTGACATTCAATCTCATCCGCTGGTTGGCGGACTGATGAACCACAGAAAGGTAAAATAAAAGTGGAGCAATTAAATAGAGTCTGTTCGTAAAGTAGTATTTTTCGACCTCACCCCGACCCTTCCGCCAGCTGGCGGAGAGAGGGAGATAAAAATTCCCCTTCTCTTTGAAGAGAAGGGGTTAGGGGATGAGTTGTAAAAAGGATGAAGAATATATTTTACTTGATATGCTACTTTACGGACAGACACTAAATAGAGTCCATCCGCAAAGTAGCCTTTTCGAGAAGTCACGGACCAACCTGTCTGGGCATAGTGTAACGAAGCCTGATTCCGTGACGAATTGAAAAAATTATCTATTAAGTTAAGTAGCGTTATAATTGTAAGTTGGAAAAACTTAAGTCAATCCGCCAGCTGGCGGATAAATCAGGCTGAAAAAATGGCTGCTATGTAATGAGTATTATTTATAATACTTTTTTCGATTTAGCGTGGGGGTTTACCCCCTCGCAGACATTGTCCAAAAAGACTGACGATAAATCCAGGCAAAATGCCTCAAATAACTCGGTTTTTTTAGATGCATTCTTGTAAAAAAATGGGGGGATGCGAATCTCTATATTTTCAAAAATATTGACACGATTTCAAGTGATTTAAAAGCGTTTGTTTTAAGTATAAATATTTTAGGAACTGTAAATATGTTAGTTAAAAAAATGGTATTATTAGAAAATTTTGAGACAAATACATATCTCGTCTGGGATAAGGAAACAAAATCCTGCGTAGTTATTGATCCCTCCAATAGGGGTGATTTCATTTATGAGGAAGCCTTACGACTTGGTTTAAAAATTAAATATATAATCAACACACACGGACACGGAGACCACATCGGAGCAAATAGGCAACTGAAAGAACTTACCAAAGCAGAAATTTGTATTCATCAAAACGATGCCGAAATGCTTCTCGACCCACAAAAAAATTTGAGTGCTATGTTCGAATTTCCAATCACATCTCCCCCAGCCGATATTTTGCTGAATGATGGGCAGCAAATTCTATTTGGCAATTCCTCGTTAAAAGTAATTCACACTCCCGGGCATTCTGAAGGTTGCATTTGCCTGTTGGGAGACGGAAAACTTTTTAGCGGAGATACATTATTTTTTGAAAGTTTGGGAAGAACCGATCTTCCCTTTAGCAACGAGGCAACCATAATTCATAGCATTAATGAAAAATTGCTTACACTTCCCCAAAAAACTAAAGTTTTCCCAGGCCACGCCGGTGCTACAACCATCCGCCACGAAAGAAAACACAATCCGGTCAGTATTTACGACACAGGAAAAAAATGATTTTAATCATTGATTTTGGTTCCCAATTTACTCACTTGATTGCTAAAGCGATTGAGAAAATTCACGTAAGAAGCGAAATTATCTCACACAGAATTAAAGCAGATGAGATTAAAAAAAAATCTCCTGCCGGAATAATTCTTTCAGGAAGCCCTTCCTCCACCTTAGCTGAAAACTCCCCGACTTGCGACAGAGCAATATTCGATCTGAATATTCCCATATTAGGAATTTGCTACGGAATGCAATATTTTGCTAAAATATTTGGCGGGAAGGTGAAGCACGCTTCCAAAAAAGAATTCGGTTACTCAGAAATCAAAATTGCAAATAACAAGCATTCTCAAAAGGGAAAAAGTCAGTTTGCGGAAAACCTATTATTAGATGGAATAAATTCCGGTGAGCCTGTTTGGATGAGTCACGGCGATATTGTCAGTAAAATCCCACCGGATTTCGAATGTATCGCTTCATCCGAAAATGCTCCATTTGTTGCTATCCGAAATTTACAAAAAAAAATTTACGGAGTGCAATTTCATCCGGAAGTTACCCACACAGACAAAGGAATAACAATATTTGAAAATTTCGCCTATAAAATTTGTGGAATCGAGCCAAAAATCAAGCCGGATACTTTTGTCCAAACCGCAATTGATAAGATCAAAAAAACAGTAGCGGACAAAAAAGTTATTCTCGGGCTCAGCGGTGGGGTGGATTCCTCTGTGGCAGCAGTCTTGATTTACAAAGCAATTGGGAATAATTTAATTCCCATACTCGTAGATAATGGTTTGATGCGGAAAAATGAAATCAATGAGATAGTCCATACTTTTGAAAATTATCTGAAGATTAAACTTCACGTAGTATATGCTGCCGAGCGATTTTACAAAAAATTGGCAGGAGTAGTTGATCCCGAGAAAAAAAGAAAAATAATTGGCAATTTATTTGTAGAAATATTTGAAGAAGAAGCTCTCAGGAACAAATTTGCTGATGACGTGAAGTTCCTCGCACAAGGAACATTATATCCGGATATTATCGAAAGCAGCTCGAAAACAGGTAGCCAAAAAGGACCGTCGGTTACGATAAAATCGCATCACAATGTGGGTGGACTTCCCGAAAAAATGAATTTGAAGATCATCGAGCCTTTGAAAGCATTGTATAAACACGAAGTGAGAAAAATTGGCGAAAAATTAGGAATCCCCTACAATGTTCTTTACAGACATCCATTCCCTGGCCCCGGTCTCGCAGTCCGCATTATCGGCGATATTACTCCCAAAAAGGTAAAACTCCTGCAAGAAGTTGATGCTATTTTTATCGAAGAATTGCGAAATCATAATTTTTATCACAAAACATGGCAAGCGTTTGCAGTTTTACTACCCATTCAATCAGTTGGGGTGATGGGAGATGAACGAACATACGAAAATGTTTGCGCCCTTCGTGCGGTCAACAGTTTGGATGGAATGACTGCCGACTGGACGCGGATTCCCTACGAAATTCTTCGCTCTACATCTAACAGAATCATCAACGAAGTAACTGGCATCAATCGCGTGGTTTATGATATTAGTTCCAAACCTCCCAGCACTATCGAATGGGAATGAGAAGATGGAAAAAATA
>JAYEKN010000204.1:0-8782 GCA_034661015.1 Candidatus Cloacimonadota bacterium | reverse complement strand
TACGAAATTCTTCGCTCTACATCTAACAGAATCATCAACGAAGTAACTGGCATCAATCGCGTGGTTTATGATATTAGTTCCAAACCTCCCAGCACTATCGAATGGGAATGAGAAGATGGAAAAAATAGATTCTCGTACATTTTTTCAATTAATTGCGTTCCCAAGCTGGGGCTTGGGAACGAGATTTTTCATGATCGAATGGGAACGAGATTCTTCATGATCAATGGGAGCGAGATTAGTGGAAAAAATAAGTCAATCGAACATTTTTTATCCATACTTTTTTTACTACAAAAAACGCTGAGAAAAATTAAATACAATAGGTTTTCACAACAGTGGTAAAATTTGTTTTTATTAAAATATTTTTATTATGAAAAAAAACATCCAATATTTATTCATTTTTAGCCTGCTTTTTGTTTTTTCCGGTTTGAAAGCAAATCCAAACATCATGGCAGAAGTTGGCAATAAATCAATAACATGGCTTCAACTTCAAAATCACTATGAAAATTTGTGGAAAGAATATCTTGCTGATAATTCAAAATTTCCTTCTGTTTCCGAATTCTCACCTAGAAAAGATTTGAGAAAGTTGGCTATGAACGAACTCATCCGTGAAAATCTTTTTGAAATTTATGCGGAAGAACACAATATAACTTTTTCTGTTCCGGAGATTGAGGCAATATTTCGGCAAATTTATTCTGACAAAGATATTTTTTTAACTAATGGCATATTTGATAAACAAAAACTTATTCAGTTTAAACAAAATTATCCGAAACGCTATCAGGCCATTGTAAGCACAATTAAGAATGATTATTTTTATACCAAAATTGAAAATATAATTAAAGAACAATTTGCACTTACCGACGAAGAATTGTATGCAAGATATATCCGAAATAATTCCAAGATCAGGTTAGCCTATAATATTGTTCCGGATTCACTGATGCCAGCCACTTTTCCCTCCACTCCATTTTATTTGGATAAATTTTACGAAGCGAACAAAAACAAATATTCTTCCCCTCGAAAAGTGAAAATCAAATTTATCTATATTGAAGACCGGATGTTTTTATCATCTACCAAATCATACCAAAAATATTTGGAAAAATATCGCAAGATTGCTCACCGAAAATCCAGAACAAAGGCTATCGAACTTATCAAAAAATTTCAGAATTCAAATATTTTTTATGATCCGGATTTTCATATATTCGAAACGGATTTTATAAAACGCGGAGATAATATTGGGCAATTGAAAAACAATCAGAATATTATCAAATTCGCTTTAATTCAAAAGGTAGGATCTGTTTTTTCTATGCCAATCGAGCAGGATGATGGCTGGATCGTCTTCCAGACCGCAGAAATAAAGCGAGATGAACTGATTAATTTGAATGATATTTCCTCAAAAGTATGGCACGATTATATAAATACCGGAAAAACAATTTACATAAATAGCGAAGTTGATAATTATTTTGAACAAAAAATAAAGGATGAAGATATTTATAAATTTAATTTCAGCTATTTAAAATTAAATCGGGAAGAATTGGAATTTGACAAATCTCTCACTCCCGACTCATCAGCAATCCAAAAATATTATGAGGAAAATATCGAAGAATTTACAACCGTAAGAGACACACTTCCACTTGAAGAAGTTATTAGTGATGTGATAGAAAAGCTCGAGGGAATTAAATATAAAGTGCTTGCCGATAGCTTGATAGATACGCTTTGCATACTTGTAAAAAATAATCACTTCCACTTTCCTAAGAATAATTTTCAAATCAGACGCAATATCGAACTGATCCAAAATCTTCCCTATTTCACAGAACCCTATCCGCTGATAATGGATACGCTATTTGTAACTCCTGAAGATTCAATCTTTAAAAAAGTAAAAGATAATTTTCTTTATATCGGCAGAGTGAATAGACGAAAAAAATTATCCTTCAATGAAAAAAGAAAACTTAAATCCCGAATCAAAAAATTAACAGAAAAACACCTTTACGAAGAAAGGAAGAAAAATTTCGAAGAATATTATTCTGCAAATAAAGATAATTTTTATCCTGAAGATTCATACCAATTTGTTTACTTATTTATTCAGCGAGACACAACCGGCATTCGTCAGGCTGTGGACTTGCAGAAAGCCCAAAAAATCTTTTTGGCAAATAAAGAAAAATATCTCGTAGAAAATAAGGTCAAATTGCAAACAATTTTTCTTGATCCAAAATATAATATTTCAAGTGAAATACGTTCAATTAATTCTGCTTTACGTGATTCGATAGATTTTTCTGTAATATCCAAAATATTTTATCGTCAAAATCATTTGTCCGATAAAAACGGGACTTTTATAAACATCGAAGATTTAGATAAAGAGATAAAGATAGCCGTAGAAAAAATGCAAATGGGTAAAATCAGCAGACCTATTATGACTGCTGAAGGTTATTTCATCATTAAATTATTGGGTAGAGAACAGATATTCGAGCCGGAATTTGAAGATGTAAAAGAAACCATTATAAGCGAAATGATTCGAGAAAAGGCAGATAGTTTATGTTTTGAAAGTGCTGTGAGCATCTATGATTCTCTGGAGATTGGATACAAATTTGCGGAATTTGATAGTTTGGGTTATGTGGATACGACAAGTTTCGTAAAAATAAAAGAAAAAAAATCATTAATGCTTGATAGCAATGTTTCCATTTACGAAGAAGACTTCGAGCCTTTATACAGAACCGATGACGGAAATGTGATTCCAAAAATATTTAAGCAGGAAAACGGTTATGCAATTGTCATGGTCAAAAATAAAATTCAAGGCAAAAAGATTACCGGTTACGCAGCCTATTCTTTTGCAAAAGACCGCTTCCTTGATGTTTGCAAATATAACAGTTGTCGTATTTTTACAGATTATTTGAGCAGGCTGGTTCAAGATAGAAATGACTCTCTTTCAAATTATCTCGGCGGAATGAAAAATACCGGCTGGGTTAGCTATTACGACAATATCAATAATCTTTCCAATAGTCAGATCATTTTGCGAGATGCCTTTTCTAGAAAAGTGGGAGCTTACAGTAATCCGATCAGATTCAGCAATACCAGTTTTGGATTCTATCATATTCTAAATAAGAAAATTGAAAGCAGAGCAGATTTCTCTTCTATAAAAGAGCAATACCGCAAAAAATTTATTGAAGATCAATTTAAAGAATGGCTCAATGATTATAAAAAAGAAAAAACCGTGATAATCTATAGAATATAATCAGAAATAGCATTCTTCAATTTTCCCTATTACTCAGCGCAAAATCAAGTAAATTAAAGACTTTATGAAAAAAATTATCTTATTAACATTTATACTATTTATTGCAACCCAATCAGTTGCTGAAATAATCACTCCTGCTGAAATGCAAATTTTTAATACAATGATGTTGCGTAACAACATCAAACCCGGCTCAGAAAACTTCTTGAAAGATTGGGTAAGTAGTACGGAATTTAAAATTCCGGTAATAATTGATATTTTAAACAACCCGATGGAATTTCCGAATTTTGTTGAAAGAACCGAACAAATATTATCACAGCAATCTTTTTCTCAAATTATCTCATATTTCGGTCAAGAGATATTTGCTAGTGATTCGATTACAAGTTGTAAGAAAGAATTCAAAAACTATTTCCAAAATAAGGTAAAAAATCAGGAAGATATTTTTGGTTATATAGATTTGGTATTCGCAAAATCAGATTTTTATTATCAGCAAGTTTGGGACTCTTTGAGTATCGAGGAATTGAAAATATTACGTTATTCCTCTTATACAATGTGGGCAGAGTCGGAAGATAGTTTGAAATATCAAGACTTTTTCACCCAAAATGATATTGATAAATTTGATGATCTGGAATTTGAAGAGAGTGTAATTCCAATTATAAAAAAGATAAATTTTTCTCAAATGATGAATGCAGTAAAAATATTTCAGGACGGATTTGATGTCTTGAAAAACAGTTTTTCTGAAAATAAATTTGTATGGGGGAATAGAATCGAATCAAGAACAAAATGGGGAAATTTCTGTATCGGCTCTGCGGAACGAGACATATATTCGGATAATTATACATTTATTCTTGATCCGAACGGTGATGATATTTACAATTCAAAAATCAATACGACGTTTTTCAGTCCGTATTATATGGTTTTGGATTTCAAGGGAAATGATCTCTATCAGAACCAAACAATCGGCGGATTGTTTAGCGTTGTGCAGGGAATTGGAATCAACTTTGACGCAGACGGAGATGATTTTTATCATGGAAACGACTTGGCTCTTTCATGTCTTTTCGGGTATCAATTATCCATTGACGAACAAGGTGATGATGTTTACAGAACAGGATTGTATAGTCTGGGTGCCGGGACTTTTGGAATTTCAAATTTAACCGACAAAAAGGGAAACGACATATATTCCGTAACCGAATGCGGGGAAGCGTTTGGTGGAACTCTTGGCGCTGGATTGTTGCTCGATTTTTCCGGTAATGATTTTTATTTTGCAGGTGGAAAATATTATCACACGCCGCTTGCTCCATTTGATACGCGAAGTATGTCTCAGGGATTTGGATTCGGAGTTCGTCCTATAATGGCTGGAGGAATTGGATTTCTCTATGATGAAGATGGCAATGATTCCTTTAAAGGCGGAGTGTATGCTCAAGCTGTTGCCTATTGGTATGCGCTCGGAATTATTGTTGATAAATCCGGAAATGATTTTTATGATGCTGTTTACTATCCTCAAGGAAGTGGAATTCACCTTGCCGGAGGATTTTTATATGATGAAAAAGGGGAAGATCATTACTATTCCAAACACGGTCCGGGGCAAGGGAGCGGACATGATTATTCGGTGGGCTTTCTCGTTGATCGGGGTGGAAACGACCGCTATTCTATTGAAGGGGGAAATGGACTCGGATTAACAAATTCGGTTGGAATTTTCCTTGATGTAGCAGGAGATGATAAATATCAGAATAAATATGATGCTAATTATGGTTATGGAAGGCAAGCTCGAAATAGCGGCAGCATAGGACTTTTCCTCGATACCGGAGGAAATGATTCGTATCCTCTCGAGATGACAAAAAATGATACCTTTTGGATTAATGGAAATTTTGGGATGGGTCTTGATACGCTTTTTTTTGTTCCCGAACAAGAACCGATTGAAGAAAAAGCAGAAGCTAATGCTGCTGAAATTGATACACTTGCAAGCATCGAAGAAATCTTTGATATTGCTTCCGAATGGGAAGTTGGAAGTAGCATAAAGAGAGTGCAAAAAGCCCGTGAAATCTTACTCGAAAAACCCGAAGAAACTGCTGAATTTATTTTCAACGAAAGATTGGATACAAAAAGCGGACTTGTTTTTAGAGCGATAAAATATTTCATAAAAAATTCTGTTGTTTACAAACCTTATATCCCGAAGGGTTTGGAACTTGAGGATAGCCTTTGTGTAAAAAATACGATGTCAATTATTGGGGAATTGCAAGATACGTCTTATGTGGACACTCTCGAAACTTTTGTAATAGAGAAAAAATATCTCAAATCTGCTCTCAGTACTTTGGGAGACTTAAAAACAAAAAAAAGTGTAGATATCCTCAAAGAATTTATGAATGATCCTTCTGAAAAAATTCGGGTTATTACTGCTCGAGCATTTTTAAAGATAGACTCCCCTTATAGCAATAAAAATTTAAGAAAAATGAAAAACGACGACTCGTTTCTGATTCGTTCTATGGTAAGATTGAAGTTTGGCAATTAACGCCTATTTCAGGTTTAATATTTTTTTGTTGATTATTTGTTTGGAGAAAAATTTTCAATTATAACTTGATTTTTGCTCGTTTCCTTACATTTTTGCAAAAGTTTTTCGGCTTTGGCAATTAACGAATGCAAGTCGTCGTCATGTTCAGCCAAAGTTCCTCCGATTGATACGCTGACGGATAAGAAGCGATCTTTATATTTTATTCGCGTTTGTTTAATCAGAACACGCAGTCGTTCAGCCATTTCATAAAGCCCCCTATTACTTAAATTTTGAAAAACACCCAAAAATTTATCTTTATCCCATCGGCTAACTTTATCAGAAATCCGAATTGAATTGAGGGAGGTTTTTGCGATTTCCTTTAGTATTTGATCTCCGGTTTTTCTCCCATATTCATCATTAAAGTCTGCAAAATCATCACAATCAAAAAATAGAATTCCAAATGAAATTCCATGCCTTTTTCGCTGATCTAAGCAAGATTTTATTTCGTTTTCAATAAAACGCTTATTAGATAATTCGGTTAAAGAATCAATCAGTGATAGCTCGCTTAGTTTTTCAATTTGTGCTTCCATATAAATTTCAGAAGGCAAGATTGAGAATAATTCAAGCCCACCAATTATTTTGCCACCCTCATTATACCTGGGGAAAGTGTTTATGGTAATAGGTATTACATGCCCTTCTTTATGATGTAGATAAAGTTGTAGTTGTCTATGTTCTCCATCAAATATAGTTCTTCTAAGGGGGCAAATCCCCTTGCAAAGATTGTTCCCTTTTCCATCGACATGGTTAAGAATATTATCGCTACAAGATGAGCCTAAAACTTCTTCTGATTTAAATCCTGTAATCTTCTCAGCGGCTTTATTCCAAAAAACTATTTTCATATTGTAATCAACGATATACAAGCCGTCCCGTATATTTTCAACCACATTATTAAAATCTTTTTCAGTTATCATCTTATTCATAATTAATATTAGTACAAATTTTAGCAGTTTTAACAGATTTTTGTTTTCATAAATTCGGTAAAATTATTTCATTCAAACTTCATTTATGCAAAACAATGCTTGCCCGACAAATCCATAATTTCAGTTCTATCAATAAAAATTCAATCTTAAATTTCCATCTTCAGACTCACGGATAAATCTTGCACCGGATATGGTTTGAATAAATATCTCGGCTGTATTCCAAACTAAACCGGAGAGAATATGCCCACCTATCATTTTGTGCGTTTTATCTGCCAGTGCCACGTGAATATGCCATTCAGGTTTATTGTCTTGATTGAGATACATATTCCCATTTGTTGAAACTAATTCAGCCGGAGTGTTGAATATTTTTTTTAAATATTTCCCATCCTCAAAATAACCGATCTCAGCGTCTTTTAGCATGCCAACGCCGTTTAATATAATTGCGTTTTGCAACTTATTTTCTGTGGCAAATTCTATTAATTTCTCCAGAAAATCTTCACCGTGCTGAAGTCTGAGGCACAATATGTTTCCATATTTTTTTGTGATCATTTTAATATGTTCCTTTCTTGTTAAGTTAAGAATTTATCCGCCAGCCGGTGGATTGCGAAGCTGGGAAAAGGGAAAAGGGAGAAGGGAAAAAGGGAGAAGGGAAAAGGGAAAAAACTTACCACGAAATACACGAAATACACGAAAAATTTCAAATCAGCACCAGCGGTGCGAAATATTTGTAGCATAAGGCGTTAGCCTTATGTTCGATGAATAAAGGATAATTAAGCACCGTAGGTGCGACATTTAAAAAAGGGAAAAGGGAGAAGTGAAAAGGGAAAAAACTTACCACGAAATACACGAAAAAAATCAAATTTCCAAAATATACCTTGAGCCAATCCGCCAGCCGGCTGATCGGCTCAAGGAATTTTAAGATTATGCAAAGAATGCGTTGATAATATCGGCAACTTCTATGCCTACATTTCCTTTGGCTTCTTTTGTTCCGGCTCCGATATGGGGGCTAACACTCACATTCGGATGATTGATCAATTCAGTGTTATTTGACGGTTCGTCTTCAAAAGAATCCACACCGGCAAATGCAACTTTTCCGGAATTCAATCCTGCTAATAATGCTTTTTCATCAACAACACCACCACGAGCACAATTAATGATCATTACACCATCTTTCATTAAGCCGATTGCATCAGCATCAATGATATAATGAGTTTCATCGGTGTGAGGAATGTGGAGAGAAATAATATCGGATTTTGCAAATAATGTGTCAAGATCCACTATCTTTGCATCAATATCCGTTTCTTTTACATAAGGGTCGTAAGCGATGACATTCATACCGAGAGCAATCGCTTTTTCTGCAAGAGATTTTCCAATATGACCGAATCCGATGATACCGAGAGTTTTACCACCGATTTCATGTCCAACATATTTTTTCTTGTTCCACTCGCCATTTCGCATAGTGATATTTGCTTGGGGGAGAAAACGATAGAGCCCGAACATATGAGCAAGCGCGAGTTCTGCTACTGATTTTGAGGAAGCGGTTGGTGTATTCGATACTTTTACACCTTTTGATTTTGCATAATCGCAGTCAACATTATCCAAACCGACACCACCGCGAACGATTATTTTGAGTTTGTCCGCAGCATCAATAGCCACTTTTCTTACTTTTGTTGCACTTCGAATGACTACAGCATCGTAGCCGGGAATCAATTCTGCCAGTTCTTCCGGTGTTTTCTTCTGGGTTTCGTCCACCAGTTCATGACCGGCTTCTTTCATCTTTGCCAAACATGCGTCCGAGACCGGATCGCAGATCATTATTTTTGCCATATATCCTCCATTGGATTTTGGTTGGTTTATCTAACCTAATTTGTGAATTCTTACGATTTTAATCTACCACGAAATACACGAAAAAACACGAAAAGATATTCAACCATAGTTTATTATCCTATTTGCTTTTTATTCTTCTCTCTTTGATTTTTAGTCCAATTATCATAATAAATTTAAATTTGGTTTATCTAACCTAATTTGTGAATTCTTACGATTTTAATCTACCACGAAATACACGAAAAAACACGAAAAGATATTCAACCATAG
>JAYEKN010000203.1 GCA_034661015.1 Candidatus Cloacimonadota bacterium | reverse complement strand
ATTTAACCAAACCATTCCGATAGTGGCAATGACCGCCAATGCAATGAAAGGCGATAAGGAAAGATGCCTCGAAGCCGGAATGAACGATTATATTTCAAAACCAATTGATGCGGAAGCAGTACGAAAAATGTTGCTGAAGTGGTTAACAAAAAAATAAGGACTTAGTATGAAAAAACCTAAAAAAGGAATAAGAAGTTTGGTAAAACATATCCCTGCCACGCTGTTAATAATTGTGTGGATTATTGTGGTCGCTTTCCTTATAAAAAATTTTACTCGAAAAAAAGAGGATCTTTTTCAGGATAAAATTAATGCTTTAAAAATATCTTATAATGTAATTATCGATTCATATTTTCGAGCATCACAAATTGTTTATAATGAAGTGGTTAATCAGCCTGAAATATTAGCAATTCTGGAACAAGCCAATTCAAATAATAAAAAAGATGTTGATGAAGCGAGACAAAAACTTTTGGAAAAACTCAATCCTGTTTATCAAAGATTGAAAGAGATAGATGTAAGGCAGTTTCATTTCCATTTACCGGACAATACAAGTTTTTTAAGGCTTCACAAACCCTCCAAATATGGTGATGATCTTTCCGATATTAGATTCTCTGTTAAAAAAGTAAATTCAGACCTGAAACCCTTCTCCGGGTTTGAAGAAGGTCGAATTAAAAATGGATTCAGAAATGTTTTTCCCGTTGTAACTTCATCCGGCAGACATCTTGGCAGTGTAGAAATAAGTATAACTTTTAAAGCAATAGAAAAACAATTAAAATCCCTTTTCAAAAAGGAATACGGTTTCTTGATTAGTAAAAACATAGTTTATGAAAAAGTGTGGCAATCGGAAAAATCAAATTACAAGCTGTCTGATTTGAGCGATGATTTTATGTATGAAAAATATGTTGTTGTTGGTGAAAACCAGAGGGAAATAAATCAAATAGCAAAACCCAAGATTGCTGATAATTTGTTAGAATTTATTTCGTTTGCCGTAGCCGAAAATAATTATATTATTACTTTTCTACCAATTACTAATGTAAAGGGAAAAAATGTTGCTTACATAATTTCTTATGAGAAAGATAACACAATTCGCAAATATACATTTGAATTTTATTTAGCATTGATGACAACTACAATAGCAATCTTAATAATTTTGTCATTTATTTTCTTGTTGAATAAAAAAAATCGTCAATACGCTTTAGAAAAAGAAAAAGCTGAGACTGCCAACACCGCAAAATCAGAATTTCTGGCAAATATGAGCCACGAAATCCGCACCCCCATGAACGGAGTTATCGGTATGACCGACCTGCTTCTTCACACCAACCTCGATAAAGAGCAACGTCAGTTTGCAGAAACAGTTAAGATCAGTGGGAAAGCACTTTTGTCTCTTCTGAACGATATTCTTGATTTCTCCAAAATTGAAGCCGGGAAATTGAATTTTGAAGTAATAGATTTTGATCTCAGAAAACTGATGGATAATTTTGCCAAGACAATGGCTTTTCGCACAGAGGAAAAAGGGCTCGAATTTATTTGCAGCGTTGTCCCGGGAATTCCAAAATTTTTCAAAGGCGATTCGGGAAGATTGAAACAGATGTTAACAAACCTTGCTGGAAATGCTGTAAAGTTTACGGAAAAGGGTGAAATTTCAGTTTTATGTTCTTTGGAAAAGAAATTGGAAGATTCATCTATTCTCAGATTTTCTGTTCATGACACCGGAATCGGTATTTCAAAAAAAAACCAAAGTAAACTCTTTGATAAATTTACTCAGGCAGATGGTTCCACTACCCGAAAATTCGGCGGGACAGGTCTGGGGCTTGCTATTTCAAAGCAACTTGCAGAAATGATGGGCGGTAAAATTGGGATTGAAAGCGAAGAGGGAAAAGGCTCTACATTCTGGTTTACAATCACCCTTAAAAATTCAGACCACCCAGCCGAAGAGCCAAAATCCGTAAAATCTGCGGACATTAGCAAAGCAAAAATCCTCATTATTGATGATAATAAAACCAATCGAAAAATAGTCGGAGCAATGCTTTCTTATTGGAAGATCAAACATTCCGCCGCCCCAAAAGGCACAGACGGATTGGAGATGCTCTATAAAGCCTATGATTCCGGCAGTCCTTTTGACATTGTGCTTTTGGATATGCAAATGCCCGGAATGGATGGGCTGACAGTTGGTAAAGCGATAAAAAATGATCAGAAATTAAAGAATACACGTTTGATAATTTTGTCTTCGATGAGTACTCGCGGTGATTCCGCTAAATTTAAAAAAGCAGGATTTGCTGCTTTTCTTAGCAAACCGATAAGCCAATCCGATTTGTTCGATAGCATCGGGCAGGTTATGGGAATCTCTATTGAAGAGGGTAAAGAAAATGAAATTCCTGCAAAACTACAACCCT
>JAYEKN010000202.1 GCA_034661015.1 Candidatus Cloacimonadota bacterium | reverse complement strand
GAAAATTCTAAATCTGCAATGATTGGATGCATTGAGTTGTCTAAATATTATAAATTAGGAGCGTTAACTTAACTGTGTCTAATAATTGATTTTTCTAAGTTTTCGCAAGTAATTTTTTCAGAATTTGATATTAAAATTCGTAACCGATTGACAAATTCCAAAAGCTGATTTTTTTGCTTTCCTCATAAAAAAGTTTTATAGGTCCAAGAATAGTGGGCATCTCAATTCCCAAAGTAAAGCCGATAGATTGTCCTTTTGTAAAAGTATTCCAAAATTGATTCATAGAATTTATCTCTCCAAACCTGCCTATTCCAACCTTAGCAATCAAGTATAAAGCGTGGCGGGGATCACTCATTGTAAATTTTTTTAACAAAATTCTGATTTGTGAAGATATGTAAAAAAGATCTTCTCCAAACACATCTTCATAATGATAACCAAAAAACGTATTCGGAAGACGATGAGTGATAATTCGATTAAAGGGAACATCGCCGGTGGTTGTATTATTCAAATCAAGATTTATCCATTCTGAAAATGATACACCTTTGATGGGCGTAAAATAAATCCGATTGATAAATTTAAAATTCTGAAAATCAAATTTTGACCCAAAAACTTTATTAAAATTTTTATAAGAAAATTCCCGATTGATCCCTTTGCGAGGATAAGGGAAACGATCATAATCGTCAAAAACCAATTCTGCCCCGATTCCTACGGTTCGTTCCTGCCCTTTCAAGTTTGATTGTTTATAGTCAAAAATCAGGCTAAACAAACCGAATTTCTCTTTATCAAAAAAACCACTGTCTAAGATAAAATTCCACTCGCGATCTCCATCAATATCAATATCATCTTTAAAATATAGTTTGAAATGGCTATTGAAGTTTGTGTCCAAAATTCTGTCATCTCTAAAATCAATTCCGAATTTACGTTCATTCCCAAACCGGGCAAACGCTTTGATAGCATTTCCGGTTCCCAGAATATTCTCGTCACCTATGGAAACAAAAGCAGAAGTATTTTGCTCGGAATTATAATTCAATCCGGCTTCAATGATTCCATAAGCCTTTTCCTCAACAATATAGGTTAGTTCCACGTTCCCATCCCGATTGGTTTGCGTTTCATAACTCACACTTTCAAATAAATTTGTGGAATAAATGCCTTTCACTCCGCGTATGACTTTGTTTATATTAAATATTTCCCCGGAACAGGATGGAATTTCCGAAAAGATAAATCTCGGTTTTGTTATTTCGTTTCCGGAAATGCCAACGGATTGAATTAGTCCTTCGTTAATAAAAAATGAAATGCTATCGAAAGAATACTCGATGGAATCAATTTTAGTTAAAATGTAGCCGGATTTTTCGTAAGTGTTTCTGATATTTGCTGCTAAATTATTCACTTCATCAAGTGTGTGGATTTTTGAAATATTCTCAAATAAAATCGAATCGGGAAATATTGTGTTACCAAGTAAAATTATTTGCGAATGATCGTATTTAAACGGAATGGTTTTATCATTACTAACTTGTTCCGGAATAAAAAATAATTTATTCAATGCGGAACTATCTTTGAAAGTTGCACGTCTTCCCGCCATGATCAATTCATCTATTCTGGAAAAATCGTTATTGGGAATATTTTCAACTTCCGGTCGGATGATAATATCTGCATTACTCAATTCGGATTCTACTTTTGTAAACATCATTATATTAATGAGTTGATCAGCAATTGAAAGGACGGAATTCATGTCTTTTTTGGCGGTTAAAAAGTGGGAAGTGTTGGAAGCGATTATCAAATCCGCTCCCATATTTTTCATTGCATTAATCGGCAAATTATTTGAGATTCCACCGTCCACATATAAGGAAGAGTCCATTTCAACGGGTGGGAAAAGCAGGGGAACCGACAGGCTGGCTTGGATTACTTTTATCAGGTTTCCCTTCTCGAAAATTCTGTTTTCTCCATTTATAATATTTGTTGTTGAAATCAATAAGGGAGGATTCAGATCGAAAAAATTTCCTTCCGAGATGTAATTTGCTCGCGTGAAATACACTAATAATTTATTCAAAATATTTTGTGAATTTGCAATGGAACTCGGAATTTTCAAGCTCCAGTTAGTGAACCGGAAACGCATAAGGTTTGCTTCAATCTCTTGGCGAGTATAATAGTAATACTGCTGTCTTTCCTGCTTTTTTTCAAAAGCGGAATCCCAATTAAAATCTTTTATGATCCTCTCAATCTCATTCGGGGAATAACCGGCTGCATAGAACGCTGCCACTAATGCCCCAAAACTTGTTCCGCCAATATAATCAATTTTAATATTCAACTTTTCCAAAACTTGCAAAACGCCTATGTGAGCGATACCTCTCGCCCCACCTCCGCTCAAAACAAGCCCTACGGATTTTTTATGCTCAG
>JAYEKN010000201.1:32095-38116 GCA_034661015.1 Candidatus Cloacimonadota bacterium | reverse complement strand
CCTCCGAAATGGTCGCCGTTTAGATCTTTCAACCATTGCGGAGGTGTGGATAAACAACATCCATCAACCATCCGTAAGGTTTCGGAGTTTACGGATGGACACTAATTAGAGTCTGTCCGTAAAGTAGCATATCAAGTAAAATATATTCTTCATCCTTTTTACAACTCATCCCCTAACCCCTTCTCTTCAAAGAGAAGGGGAACTTTTATCTCCCTCTCCTCGATAGGAGAGGGTCGGGGTGAGGTCGAAAAATAGTACTTTACGCACAGATTCTAATTAAGAATGGTTTTTAAACCCCATCTTCCCTGTCAATGTTTTTATATTGATCTTTCGCTTTTTTGCAATTGTAAAAAACAGAATCCGGAAAATCAGTATATCGGCAAAAAATATAGCAATAAAAAAATGACACGATGAATTTGAATTTGTAAATTGGAATATCTTATCCGATGTTAAGGTTCCAAAAAATTTGGCATGATATTTTTTCCAAATCTTGACACTCAAAGGTCAATCTCAAAGAAAGCAGAAAAATAAATATTTATTGGAGAATATATGTCAATCTCAATTGCACCTGATGGGCGAAAGTATAAATTCCCCACAAAAGAAGCGAATAAAGAGGAACTTAAAAAACTTATTACTATTTCTGAAGAACAAAAGAAAATGGGGAGAAAAATTGTGGTTGTGCAGGGAATGGGTTTCGTCGGTTCAGTGATGGCAGCAGTTGTTGCCGATGCTGAAGATGCGGATGGCAACTCTCCCTATTTCGTTCATGGGCACGATCTTGTTTCACCGAGATCATTCTGGAAAATTCATGTTATCAATTCCGGGCAAGCCCCGGTTAGTGCGGAAGATCCTGAAATATCAAAAATATTTCCACGAGTAGTAAATGGGAAAAAAACCCTTCGGGCTACTTGGCATGAGCATGTGTATAAGTTGGCTGACTTTGTGGTCGTGGACATTCAATTGGATGCAATAAAGCCGAAATTTGGTAATGCAAATAGCGGATATTGTGATCTCTCTGCATTTAAAAAGGGGATGCGAACAATCGGAAAAAATATCCAGCCCGATTGTCTGATTCTTATCGAAACAACTGTTCCTCCCGGCACCTGCCAAAATGTAATTAAACCGATTATCGAAGATGAATTTAAGAAACGAGGAATAAATACAGAAGTTCACTCTCCTCGTATTGCTCATTCTTATGAAAGAGTTATGCCGGGCAAAAATTATGTAGGTTCAATCCAAAATTTTCCCAGAACATTTTCCGGAATAGATAAGAAAAGTGCTGATCTTGCTGAAGAATTTTTGGAGAATGTGTTACGGGTCGATAAGAATAAGATTACGAGATTAGGGAATACAAACGCATCTGAACTCGCAAAAGT
This sequence comes from Candidatus Cloacimonadota bacterium, assembly GCA_034661015.1. Classification (NCBI taxonomy): domain Bacteria; kingdom Pseudomonadati; phylum Candidatus Cloacimonadota; species Candidatus Cloacimonadota bacterium. The sequence continues at coordinate 36,740 of JAYEKN010000201.1, read as the reverse complement.
TATGGAAAATTCTTATCGTGCTACAAATATTGCTCTGCTTTCTGAATGGTCAAAGATGGCAGAAAAGATCGGAGTAAATATTTTTGAGATCATTGAATCCATAAAGGTACGAAAAGGAACACACGATAATATGCTCAATCCGAGTCTCGGTGTGGGAGGATATTGCCTTACAAAAGATCCGGTTCTGGCAAATTGGGCTGCCAGAGATATTTTTCACCTGAAAGAGCAACTTCCCATGGCTGTCCATTCGGTGGATATAAATGATAAAATGCCATTGCACACTGTAGAATTAATCGAGGATGTGTTTCCACATCTAATTGATAAAAAGGTTACGATTCTCGGAGTTTCATACCAAAAAGATGTGGCAGACACGAGACATTCTCCCTCAAAATTACTCTGGGATGAATTGATGAAAAAAGATGCAATTATCAAGGTGCACGATCCTTACGTAAAAATCTGGCATGAACTTGGTGATATGCGAGTAGAAAAAGATCTGCAAATTGCTCTCGAAGAAACCGAAATATTGATATTTGCAGTTGGACATTCGGATTATATGCAACTGGAACCTGAGTTTGTAGTAGAATCAGCCAAAAATCTTTCTCTTGTCGTTGATTGTTCAAATTTTCTCTCTGATGAAAAAATCAAGAAATATTTGGATAACGGTTGTGAAATACGTGCTATCGGAAAAGGTCATATAAAAGATTTGAAGTAAGCAGAATATTAATCAAATTTAGGTAAAATTATGAAGCGAATTATCAATCACCCTATTTTGGAAATTGAAGAAAAAGAAAAAATCCCCTTTTATTGGAATGGCGAAAAACTGTTTGCAAACAAAGGAGAAATGATCGCTTCTGCCTTGATTGCAAATGATATAAACGTTTTTGGTCATCATCCAAAAGACGGAAGCGCTCAAGGAATTTTTTGTGCAAATGGGCAGTGTGCCCAATGCACGGTTATCGCAAACGGCGTCCCCATAAAATCTTGTATGACCGCTGTAAAAAAAAACATGGTCGTAGAAAGTTGCGACGAACTTCCCAAACTCCCTGATGTGAACCCGTTTTATGAATTCGAAGCAATTTCCGAGATCGAAACCGAAGTATTGATCATTGGGGGAGGACCTTCCGGACTTTCAGCAGGAATCGAACTCGCAGAGAAAAACATTCAAACGATTCTTGTGGATGATAAATCAGAATTGGGTGGAAAACTTGTTTTGCAAACGCATAAATTTTTCGGCTCTATCAAAGATTGTTATGCGGGAACGCGTGGAATTGATATTGCCAAAAAATTATCAGAAAAAATCCAATCTTACCAATCCATAAAAATTTGGAAAAACAGCATTGTCCTTTATATCTTCAGTGATCAGAAGGTTGGAATTCTTCGGGATGATAAATACGTTCTGGTAAGCCCCAAATTAATATTAAATGCAGCCGGAGCTAGGGAAAAAATGTTGGCTTTTCAGGGAAATACTTTGCCCGGAGTTTATGGAGCGGGAGCATTTCAAACTTTGGTAAATCGTGACTTGGTAAAATCTTCTGAAAGAATTTTTATTCTCGGAGGGGGAAATGTCGGTTTAATTGCCGGTTATCATGCATTGCAAGCTGGAATTGAAGTTGTGGGAATTGCCGAAGCTCTAAAAAAATGTGGTGGTTATAAAGTTCACGTTGATAAAATTAAACGACTTGGTGTTCCGATCTACACTTCTCACACGATTTTATCGGTAAATGGGAATGAAAAAGTGGAATCAGTAACGTTCACGGAAATTGATGATAATTTTAAAGCAATAAAAGGAACTGAAAAAACAGTTTTTTGTGATACTGTTTTAGTGGCGGTCGGTCTGGATTCAATCAGCGAATTTCAACAGGAAGCAGAAAAAGCCGGTATGAAAGTTTTCTCGACCGGTGATGCAGATGAAATTGCCGAAGCATCTTCAGCCATGTTTAATGGCAAAATCGCCGGAATAAAAATTGCTAAGGAATTAAATAAGACAGATGAAGAAATTCCCAAAGAGTGGACTGAGAAAGCAGAATCTCTAAAAAGTCCTCCCGGAAAAATCCACCCTTACATTTTGCCAAAAGAAAAAAGCGGAGTTTTTCCCGTCATTCACTGCATAGAGGAAATACCGTGCAATCCTTGCACTTCCGTTTGTCCCTATAATTCAATAAAAATCAGTGGAGACGGATTTATGGGAATTCCAAAATTTACCGGAAAATGTATTGGTTGCGGTTTATGCCTGACAATTTGTCCTGCACTTGCGATTACGCTGGTAGATTTTAGAAAGAGTGAGGATTTTCCCATAGTTTCTGTTCCTTATGAAGTAAAAAATCATCAGATTAAAAAGGGCGATATGGTAAAAGCCGTTGATATTGATGGAAATTTGCTGGATAGTTTAGAAGTTTTAAAAATACAGGATAGGAAAATTAAAACTCAAATTATTCAACTGAAATCACCAGCGAATATTGCAAAGAAAATTGCCGGAATAAGAATTCAAAATAAATCGGTTTCCAAAACAATTGCAGAACCACTTATCCAAAACATTGCGGATGATGTGATCGTTTGTAGATGTGAAAGAGTAACTGCCGGAGAGATACGGAAGTGGATCAAAAAAGGTGTTACGGATATGAACCAGTTGAAACAATTGACCAGAGCAGGTATGGGAGCATGCGGAGCAAAAACCTGTGAAAACCTTATATTGAAAATGTATAAGGAAGAAGGTTATAGCTTGGATGATATTACTTATAACACACGCAGACCGCTGTTTGTGGAAGTTCCATTCAATATTCTGGCAGGAAAAAAACAGAATTAATTCCAGAAACTATCAGCGAATGGGAAATCTAAATTTTGACTATTTTACTCGTTTTCATTCCTAAAAATCCGATCTAAAGAAATGAGCAGAAATGGAGATAAACATGAATCTCAGAAATAAAAATTTTGACATAATTGTAATTGGTGCGGGTTCGGTCGGCGTGCCAATAGCTTTGTATCTTGCGAGAGAAAAATATAAGATTTTAGTTATAGATAGTTTGCCATCACCCGGGCAGGGGCAGAACAAAAAAGCCATCGGAGGAATTCGTGCCACTCATTCCGATAAAGCAAAAATTAGTATCGGGCTGGAAGCAATAGAAATTTTTTCTACTTGGGAAGAAAAATATGGGGATGAGATTGAATGGCAAACAAATGGTTATTCATTCCCGGCATATACGGAAGAGCATGAAAAAATGCTAAAGGATTTGCTCAAAATTCAAAAAAGTTTTGGACTAAATATTGACTGGATTTCTGCAAAAGAATATTTGAAATCAGTTCCGGGAATTAACCGCACCGGTTTGCGGGGTTCTACTTATTCTCCTAACGATGGCAGTGCTTCACCCTATTTGGCTTTGAATGCTTTTTATTTCAAGGGTCTTGAATACGGGGCTGAATATAAATTTAACGAAAAAGTTATTGATATCAGAAAAGAAAAAAATTTCATTGTCAAAACAAATAAAGGGATTTATGAAAGTAAAATTGTGATAAATGCTTCCGGTAATAATGCAAAAGATGTTGGAAAAATGCTCGGTTTGAAAATTCCTGTCCAGCCCGATAGTCACGAGGGTGGAATAACCGAAGGTGTGAAATCATTTTTCAAACCGATGGTTGTAGATTTGCGTCCGGGACCCGGCTCGAAGAATTATTATTTTTATCAAAAAGCAGATGGGCAAGTAGTTTTCTGCATAACTCCCGAACCACCCGTTCAAGGAACAGATAGCCGGGCTACTTCTGTATTTTTACCACAAGTTTCCAAAAGGATGCTTGACCTTTACCCAAAATTAGCCAATTTGAAAGTCAGAAGAACCTGGCGTGGACAATATCCGGCTACTCCGGACGGATTTCCGATTTTAGGTGAAACTAAAATTACGGGATTTTATTTAGCAGTGGGAATGTGCGGGCAAGGATTTATGCTCGGACCGGGTGTAGGAAAATTATTAGCTCGTCAAATTTCCGGAAAAATGCGGGAAAACGATCAGGAGAATCTGGAATCGTTAAGTTTATACCGAGATTTTGGCAAGGAAGAAAAGTTTAAATAAAGTCTGTCCGTAAAGTAGGGATTCGACGCAGATGAACACTGATTATGCTGATGAACGCTGATATTACACTTTTTACAAAAAAATTTTATCTTGCGAAAATCGGTTTTTTCTGAGTGATGTTGTTTATCACATTCATCTGCGTCGAATCACATTCGGAGAATCATTGCAAAAATGCGAGTTTACGGATGGATACTAAACATTGTCCATACGCAAAGTAGCCTTTTCGAGACGTCACGGACCATTCCGTGACGAATTAAAAAAATTATCTATTAAGTTAATTAGCGTTATATTTGTGAGTTGGAAAATCTTAAGTCAATTTCAAAAAAACAGAACTTAAATCAAGATTTCCCTTTGCGGATGGTTGTTTTCCTACGAGATTTGTTATCCGCAACCTCCGCAATGGTCGTCGATTAGATATTTCAACCATTGCGGAGGTTTCTCCCGAAAGCATTCGGAACAAGGTTTTGGCGTCTAAATTTTTGGGACCACAGATTGTTCAATCTATCAAAATTGACAACCTTGCAGTGCTTTTGGGATTTTATCACATCTTAGCAAATATTATAATTAACAGGAATAATTTATGG
>JAYEKN010000201.1:21610-31995 GCA_034661015.1 Candidatus Cloacimonadota bacterium | reverse complement strand
CAAGGTTTTGGCGTCTAAATTTTTGGGACCACAGATTGTTCAATCTATCAAAATTGACAACCTTGCAGTGCTTTTGGGATTTTATCACATCTTAGCAAATATTATAATTAACAGGAATAATTTATGGAAAAAGAGAATGAAGAAAATTGCCTTGACTGGTTGCAAAAAAATATCATCGGCAGAAATTGTCTGTTTTCCACGCCATTTGGAGAAAAGCCATTAGTTTATAGCGATTATACTGCCAGCGGGAGGGGATTATATTTTATAGAAGATTACGTTCGTAACATTCTAAAAATTTACGCAAATACACACACAGCCGATGATGTAACCGGCAAAAGCATGACAAACCTTCTCCACGAAGCAGAAAGGAAAATAAAAGAAATTGTCAATGCTGGCGAACATGGGAAAATAATATTTTCAGGAGCAGGTACTACCGGTGGAATATCAAGATTTCAACAAATCATCGGACTATTTTTGTCATCTGCAACCCAAAGGAGATTTTTCCCATTTTTGGAAAACGGAACTCAAAACGAAAAAAAAATTGAAATAAAATTTAGAGAATACGCAGATTTTATCGAAAAAAATAAGCCGGTAATTTTTATTGGACCTTATGAGCATCATTCAAATGAGTTGATGTGGCGAGAAACTATTTGCGATGTAGTGCGAATTCCTCTCGGTGAAGATAGATATTTCGATTTGCAGGCATTTGAACGGATAGTTTCTGATAAGAAATATGCAAACCGACAGAAAATAGGTTCCTTTTCCGCAGCCTCAAATGTAACAGGTATAAAATCACCAGTGTATGAAATTGCGAGAATATTGCATAGAAACAATGCTCTGGCTTGTTTTGATTTTGCTGCCAGCGCTCCTTATGTAAAAATTGATATGAATAAGGATGAACAAAGTTACTTTGATGCTATTTTTCTTTCTCCTCACAAATTTCTCGGTGGTCCCGGATCTGCTGGAATTTTGATATTCAATGAAAACATTTACAATAAAAATTTGCCACCCAGCGTTCCTTCCGGTGGCACCGTGAACTTTGTATCTCCTTTTACAGAGCTCTACGTTAATGATATTGAGAATAGAGAAAAACCCGGAACTCCCGGAATTTTACAAGCTATCAGAGCTTCGCTTGTTTTTATGGTTAAGGAAAAAGTCGGGCAATCTACGATTGATAATATTAAGAAAAATTATATCAATTCTTTCTATGACGAATTTGGAAATGACCCGAACATAACAATTTATAGCCCCCCCGATCCGAAAAGGACAGTTGGAATCATTTCATTTAACATAAAACACAAGGATAAAATTTTCCATCCCAAATTTATCACTAAATTACTAAATGATCTTTTCGGCATCCAATCTCGTGCAGGTTGCTCTTGCACCGGTCCCTATGCGCATGATATTTTGGGTATAGATGAAAAAGCCTCTGAAAAATGTGCTGAATATTTTCAGCGTGGATATTTGGGATTAAAACGAGGTTGGGCAAGAATAAATCTCCACTATTCTTTGAGTTCTGAGGAATTTGAATATATTAAAAAAGCATTAAAATTCGTAATCCAAAACGCTTATCTCTTTTTGCCGGAATATAGTTTTAACGTTAATACAGGAGAATGGAAACATAAACAAGAACAAAATATTCCGAACATATTTAATCTTGAAATTGAAGAAGTGCTAAATCCAAATAATTATGACAAGATTTCTACAGAGAATTGCGAAGTTGACTTTGATAAATATCTGAATCAAGCGGAACAAATTGCAAAAGAGGTGAAAATGAAAAATGAAGAATATGAACTCTGTAAATTTGATGACGATTTGGAGGAAATGGTGTATTTCTATGTTTGTAAAAATAATTTAAAGAAGGATTTTCAATGAAAAAACGAGCGATAATCAGCGTTTCTGACAAAACTGGTGTGATTGAATTAGCACGAGAATTACTCAATTTAGATTTTGAAATTATCTCCACAGGTGGAACTTATAAAAAACTTGTAGAGAACGGAGTGGATGCCATTTTAGTTTCTGAGATCACAAAATTTCCCGAAATAATGAACGGACGGGTAAAAACTCTTCATCCGGCAATTCATGGTGGGATTTTATGTGATAAAAATAATAGCGAGCATTTAATTGAAATAGAAAAAGAAAATATCAAACCTATTGATCTCGTGGTAGTTAATTTATATCCTTTCCAAAAAACCATTTCAAAGGAGAATGTTTCCATTCAGGAAGCAATAGAAAATATTGATATTGGCGGTCCAACAATGATCCGAGCTGCTGCTAAAAATTTTGAAAGCGTTTCTGTGATTATTGATCGGAACGATTATGGGAAAGTTATTAACGAGTTAAAACATAGTGGAAATGTGAGTTTGGAAACCCGAAAGGAACTTGCTAAAAAGGCTTTTCAACACACTGCAAAATACGATTCATATATTGCGAATTATTTTTCAGGAATTTGTGAAGAACATTTGCCTTCACAGATGAATCTTGCCCTTCCTTTGATTTCTGAACTTCGTTATGGAGAAAATCCGCATCAGAAAGCCGGCTTTTATGCAGAAGAAATAATTTACAAAAAATTGCACGGTAAGAAGCTCTCCTTCAACAATTTGCAGGACGTGGATGCGGCTTTCAAAGCCATTGTAAAATTCCAAATTCGAGCGAAATTTCCCGAACTTTCCACTGTGGTAATTTTGAAACATTGTAATCCATGCGGAATCGGTACTGCCGGCAATCTGCGAGATGCGTATGAAAAGGCTTTTGCAACCGATACAATGTCTCCGTTTGGCGGGATCGTTATCGTGAACAGAACACTGGATTTGGGGGCAGCTCTGGAAATTAATAAAATATTTACCGAGATAATTATCGCGCCTGATTTCTCTGCTGAAGCTCTGGAGCAACTCAAGAAGAAGAAAAATCGCAGACTCCTAAAATATGAGCCTAATCAATTGGAAAAACTATTTCCTTCCAAAATTGGCGAAGATTATTCGCAAACAAATCCTAAAAGTATTCGAACGTGTATGAACGGTGTGTTGGTTCAGGATGAAGATATTGGTGGGGAGGATGAAAAGAACTGGAAAGTTGTAACGAATAGAAAACCGACTGACGTAGAAATGGCTCGACTCAGATTTGCCTGGAAAACGGTCTCTTTGATAAAATCAAATGGAATATCAATTTGTGATCAGGACAGAACGATTGGTTTGGGAATGGGACAACCGAGCCGAATTGATTCAACGGAAATAGCCCTTTCAAAAGCCAAAAAATTCGATCTGTCAGTGGAAAATTGTGCCCTCGGTTCGGATGCTTTTTTTCCATTTCGTGATACGATAGATCTTATTGCAAAGAAAGGAATAACCGCTGTTATTCAACCCGGTGGATCGAGGGGTGATGAAGAAGTTATCCAAGCCTGCAATGAGCATGATCTCACGATGATCTTTACAAATATGCGACATTTTCGGCATTAGAGAAAAAATTATAATAACTCTCCGCTCACTCGCTGGAATGCCATTTTATTTAATATTAAGTTGAGGTGTTCTCTTTGGTAAAATAGAATGAAAAATTAGAAGATGAGTAAATTGGAAAAAATAATCGTAATTTGTGGGCAAACAGCAGTAGGCAAGACTTCTCTTTCATTACAATTGGCAAAAGGATTCGCAGGGGAGATCATCTCTGCAGATTCGCGACAAATCTATAGAAATCTAAATATTGGAACGGATAAAGTTAGCAAATCTTTGAGAAAAGGAATTCCCCATCACCTTATTGATATCAAGAATCCAGACGAAAAATATACAGCTGGAGATTTTGTTCGTGATGCCGACAAAATCATTGAGGAAATAATTGATAGGGGAAAGATGCCGTTTGTGGTTGGCGGAACGGGGTTTTACATCAAAGCATTATTGGAAGGATTATGCGATATACCTCCGAGTGATCCTCAAATCAGAAAATTAATTGAAAACGAAATTGCTACTCGCGGTTCTATAGCCATATATGAGGAATTGGAAAAAGTTGACCCCGTGGCAGCAAAAAGGGTTCATCCCAATAATGAGAGAAGAATTGTCCATTATTTAGAAGTATTTCGAGCCACAGGCAAACCTATATCAGAATTTTGGCAGGCTCAGAAGAAGAAAAAACGCTACGATTATTTTGTTATTTATCTCACGCTGGACAGAGATAAACTTTATAGAAGAATCAATGATCGAGTTGACCAAATGATAACCACCGGCCTTATTTCGGAAGTGCAACATCTGTTGGATATGGGTTTTACCAAAGATTTACCCGGAATGAATACGTTGGGATATGTGGAAATTCTTGATTATATAAACGGCGAAACGGACAGGGAAGAAGCCGTAAAATTGATCAAACAACATATGCGAAATTATGCAAAACGGCAATACACGTGGTTTTCCAAAATCAATTCAGATTTGACAATTTATACTGATAATCTTAATTTATCCATTATTAAAAATCAAATCGAAACCTTCATTGGAGATTGATATGGAAATTGCGTTTGTAAATAACAAAAAAATTACTGACAAAGAGTTCAGGGCGGAACTTTATCAGCTCCTAAAATCGCTTGATAAAAAAGAACCGTCAATAGATGTTCAAACCAAGGCATTGAATAATCTTATCGATGCCAATCTGTTACTCGAAGAAACCGGGAAATATGATTATACAATAGATGAACAGATAGCCTTGCAGCAATTCCACTATTTGAAAAAAGGCTATGAAACAGAGATGGATTTCAACAAGGATCTGAGAAAGTATTCAATTACCACGGAAAAATTATTGGAAAATATTAGGAATAATTTACTCATAAAAAAATTTATTGAAACAAATTTTTCAAACAAAAACAAATTAGACGAAGCAAGGCTTCATGGATATTACAAAAGGAATCTAAATCACTTTAGAACATCTGACGAAGTACGAATTCATCATTTGCTTATTTCACATAAATGCTCAGATTCTCGAAAAATAGTGAAAACAGTGCAGAAGAAAATCAAAGACGGAGAAGATTTTCATCAATTGATAGCCGAATTTTCTAATTGTCCCAGTGTCCAAAATAATGGTGATTTGGGATATATCCAACGGGGGCAGTTCATTCCGCAACTCGAAAAAATCGTATTTAATAGCAAGATCGGTGAAATTGTGGGACCTATAGAAACTGAATTCGGTTTTCATTTTGTGATGGTCATAAATAAAAAATCAGCCGGCATTCCCAAATACGATGATATCAAAGAGTCGTTGAAGGAACAGCTGGAAAAAATTGCAGCCGAGATTGAACTTCTGAATTTTATTAGGGACAGGAGAAGAGAAGCAACAATCAGAATTTACGAGGATAGGTTACAGGATTGTTTAAAAGAATAATAGTTGTAGTTTTGGACGGAGTGGGAGTTGGCGAGCTGCCCGACGCTGACAAATTTCATGATTTGGGGAGTAATACCATTGCAAACGTAGCGAATGCGGTTGGAGGCTTGAATTTACCTGTTTTGCAGCAACTCGGTTTGGGGAATATCATTTCCATAAAGGGGGTTGATGTTGTTCAAAATCCTTTGGCAAATTTTGGTAAGGCAAAAGAAATTTCTGCTGGAAAAGATAGCACCACAGGTCATTGGGAAATTATGGGACTTCCAACCCAATCCCCGTTTCCTACATACCCAAACGGATTTCCATTAGACATTATTCGCAAATTTATAGAGAAAACCGGCTGCAAAGGTGTGCTGGGAAATAAAGCCGAATCCGGAACAGTTATCATAAACGAACTGGGCGAAGAACATCTGCAAACGAAATTTCCGATTGTCTATACATCTGCGGATAGTGTTTTTCAAATCGCTACGCATGAAGATGTTTTTTCCGTAGATGAATTGTATGAAATTTGCAAAATTGCAAGAGAGGATATTTTTGTAGGGAAAAATAGAGTTGGACGCGTGATAGCAAGACCTTTTGTTGGAGATAAAAATGGGAATTTCCAAAGAACCTCAGATAGAAAAGATTTTTCAATAGACCCACCCGGGAAAAGCGTTCTTGACTTTGTGAAGAATAAATCTATGGATGTTATCGGAGTTGGTAAAATAGAAGACCTTTTTAATTTGCAGGGATTGACCGAGTCTGTTCACACACATCATAATGATGAGGCGGTGGAAACTTTATTGAATTTTATGAAAAAAATGAGAGAAGGTTTGATATTTGTAAATCTGCCGGACTTCGACACAGAATGGGGGCATAGAAATAATTTTAGGGCATTTGCAGAAGGCTTGGAAGCATTCGACAGAAAATTGCAAAGCATAATTGATGAAATGCAAAAAGATGATATTTTAATTATTACCGCTGATCATGGCTGCGATCCAACCACTTCTTCCACCGATCATTCACGTGAATACATCCCGATTTTGGCATTTGGAAAGAATTTAAAAAAAGGAATCAATCTCGGAATACGTGAAACATTTGCAGATATTGGTGCAACTATTTCAGATTATTTATGTATAGAAAATCCCAAAAGCGGAAAAAGTTTTTTACCGTTGATCTTAAAGAAATGAGTGATTTTGAAAAAATACTTATTGATTATTTTTTCTGTTATTTTTATTGCCGGTTGCATTTTAGAGATCGGTAATGGTGATGGCGGTAATTCTATTCAGCAGGATGAAGAAGCGATTCGCAATGTTATTCTCGACATTTTCTATGATTTTAATTACGATGATATTTTTGGGATAATGGATCATTTCGATGCGGATTTTTTACATTATGATGTTGATTTTTATGATGAACAACAGGTTTGGTATAATCGTTTTGATCAATGGAATACTGCCTTAGTTTATAATATTTCACCAAACATAATGAGTGTGGATTACGCAAAAGTTGGATTCACCCTTGAAATGGACGGGCAAATTTTTAATGTAAATTCTCTTAGTGGTAATTTTAGTGATGTAACGATTTTGAAAAAAAGTAATGGTGTCTGGAAAATTTATGGAAATCAAAATAGTGGCTGGGAACATTATGAGATCGAAGTAAATTCTCAACCTTCGGGTGCCCGGATATATATTGATGGAGAATATACCGAAGAAGTTACACCTCATACGATAACTAACATTCCGGAAGGGCAATACGATGTGGGCGTCTATTTGCGAGATTATAACGAAATCGCCGAAACAATTTATATTGATGAGAATGAATATTTAAATTTTAATTTGAGTTTACCCAGCTATCCCACACCCGAATTTTACCTTACAAGTCCCGAAAACGGGGAAGTGTTTTATGAAAATTATTTTACTTTGAGCGGATATATTCAATTGTTCGAGGGGAATATGGCAATTCTTACCTACAATGACGTGGAATATAATATACCGGTGGATAATATGAGTGATTTCAATATTGAGGTTCCTATCTCCCAGTATGAGAATACGTTTTTTATTCGAGCAACAAATATTCAGGGCAATACCGGAACAACCGAAGATTATACTGTTTATCACGGAGATAATCCTCCTGTGGAAGAACTTACAATAAATTTAACATGGAATACGGATAGCACAGATGTTGATCTTCACATCTGGGACCCGGATGGTAATTGGTGTTATTGGCAATTTCCTGATGGAATCCCGAATGGCTTTTTGGAGGATGATATGAGCGGTTATGGTCCGGAAACTTTTAATCAATCGCCGGTTACAGAGGGAGCGTGGGTTGTGAAAGCAGTTTTTTACGAAGGTTATAATCCTGAAAATCCTACATCAGCCGAAATTGAAATTATAGTTGATGAAGAAGTTGTATATAATTTTGGACCTTATGAATTTTCCGGAGAGGGTGATGAATGGGAGATGGGATTTACGGTTGGGGGAGATGAATAAAATATTATCTCTTCATAACTTCTTGTAGATGAACTACAAAAACAGCACCGTTTGGTTTATTGTCTTTAACGTAGATTAGTCCCCCATAACTTTTTTTTCCTGTTCCAAAAACCTTCTGCTTGTGATTTTTCAAGCTGGTTTTAACCATCATTATTTTTTACCACAACACCTTTATTCCGGAAAACATAATTACCAAGTCCGAGTAAGGAAGGTATATGAAAATCCATGCTAAAATTGCCGGTAATTGATACGGTAGCCGGATCTTTTTTTTCCGGAGGAGGTAAAATAAAATCCGATTCAACATGAAATTTTTGATTTATCGAATAACCCATAGATTTTGACATCCGATACAAACATCCGATCAGCATGTTTCTCATAAGATCACGGATTCCAAGATTTCTGAATTTCTCATCAGGAATATCGTTTTGGAAGTGGAGATAATCTTCATAATTTATTCTATAAAATGGGAACCAGGGAGAAGCAAATTTGTAATTGATCATTTCCTCAGATATACCAATATCTTCTTCATACATATAAAATTTATTTTCGGATTCCTCTTCTATATCTCCGATATGTTTTAGTTTATCAATAACGGGAAATACTTTTCTTAGCACTTTGATCCCTTTTTTAGCTGCGATGATTGTTGGTTGGTTATCAATAATTTTAAATTGGATTTTCGGATAGAGTTTATTAAATTCTTCATTTCTAAAATTTTCGCTGATATAATTATAATCCGGAAAATTCATCTCCATATAATCCAAGAATGACTCGATAGTCATGTCTTTAAGTTGGGGAGATTGAAAATTAATTTTTAGGATACGTAATTTCATAAGTTGAACATCCTTTTATTGTTTTTGATTATTAGATCTTTTTCCGACTTAGAGAGCGGATAGAACGCAGTGATTTTCAATTTATCATCTTTGCGAAAATGAAAATATTGAAAGGAAAAAGATTTTTCAAAATTTTTATAACTTTCGCAAAGATCATTTTATCTTTGATAATTGGGTGCTTCTTTTGTAATGATTACATCGTGGGGATGGCTTTCGATAAGGGATGCATTTGTGATCTGGGTGAATTTTGCAAACTCACGCATTGTTTCAATATCCGGTGCGCCGCAATAACCCATTCCTGCTTTCAAGCCACCAATAAGTTGATAAAGATATTTTGCGATAGGTCCTTTGTATTCCACCCGCCCTTCAATTCCTTCGGCAACCAGTTTATCACCCTCTTTTTCCAAATCAAAGGAATTTAATTGAAATTCATTTTCCATCCCATCCTGAAAATATCTGTCTTTACTACCGGCTTTCATAGCAGAGATTGAACCCATTCCACGATAAGATTTGAATCTCCTGCCTTCGTAGATAATATCTTCACCGGGGCTTTCATCTGTTCCGGCAAATAACGAGCCGATCATCACAGAATTTGCACCGGCTGCAATAGCCTTGGCAATATCACCGGAATATTTGATTCCACCGTCAGCGATGATGGGAACTCTGTTTTCGGCTGCTTTAACACAATTTAAAATTGCACTAAGCTGGGGAACACCCACACCGGCGATAATTCTGGTAGTGCAAATCGAACCGGGGCCGATTCCGATTTTTACACCATCTGCACCTGCGAGTATTAAATCTTTTGTAGCTTCTGCTGTGGCAACATTTCCGGCAATAAAGTCCTGTTCGGGATATTTCCCCCGCAATTTTTTTAGAGCAGCAATTGCCTTGGTGCTGTGCCCGTGAGCCGTATCCACGATGATCACATCTGCTCGGGCTCGGATGAGTTCATTCGCACGTTCGAGAAAATCACCTGATACTCCCACCGCTGCCCCTACCAGCAGTTGCCCTCGTTTATCCTTAGCTGCATTTGGGAATTTTATGCTTTTCATAATATCTTTCACGGTAAGCAATCCTTTGAGATTATAATCCCCATCAACCATAAGCAATTTTTCGATGCGATTTTTGTGCAATAACTGTTTTGCTTGGGTGATCCCGATACTTTCAGGTGCTGTAATAAGGTTGTCTTTTGTCATTAATTCCGCAACGGTTTTATCCAAATTTGTCTCGAAACGCAAATCGCGATTTGTGAGAATTCCAACGAGTTTTCTGCCGGAAGTTGTGATTGGAATGCCGGAAATATTGTTCTCCGTCATTAATTTGATGGCTTTTCTGATGCTTGCGCTTGGTTCGAGAGTAATTGGATTTTTCACAACCACACTCTCGGAGCGTTTGACTTTTTTCACTTCATTAGCCTGTTGTTCAATTCCAAGATTTTTGTGGATAATGCCGATTCCACCTTCTCTCGAAATTGCGATCGCCAATCTCGATTCTGTTACGGTATCCATCGCAGCGCTTATGATGGGAAGATTAAGCTCGATATTTCTCGTTAATTTTGTTTTTACATTTACATTCTTTGGAATAACCGGAGATTTTGCCGGTATGAGAAGCACATCGTTAAAAGTAAAACTTTTTTGTATTATTTTGCGATCCATTCTTGATTTCCTTTTTGTGTTTTTGGTAAAATAATTAGTGTCCATCCTTAAAGTAGGGATTCGACGCAGATGAA
>JAYEKN010000201.1:4770-21510 GCA_034661015.1 Candidatus Cloacimonadota bacterium | reverse complement strand
CTGAAAAAACCGATTTTCGCAAGATAAAATTTTTTTGTAAAAAGTGTAATATCCCCATTGAATGCTTTGTATTTTAATATTCAACAGGGGTTTATCTGCCGAATCAGTGTTTTTCTGCGTCGAATCATTTTGGCAAAATAGTTATTTTAATATTCGAAAATACTCCCGGAGATAAATTCTCTGATAATCGAAGTTCCCGGTATTGCATTTTCCGGGATGTTATAGAAAAATCGTAGCAATTTTATCAGGCGTTGGGCTGCCGAGTATTGCGATGATTTGGAGGGAACTTTTTGTAATTCGGGAATTGCATATTTTTTTAGAACTCCTAATTCATAGACTAAGGCAGAATTGAACATTATGTCAGATTCTTCTTGAAATGAAAATACGTATTTCATTTCCCCGCGGTTAATTGAATCCCATCGGTTTAAAGTATCTTCCGCGGAATATCCACGGAAGAATGAATCGCGGACAATACGCCGTAAAATGCGGGTGTCCGAAGTAGAAATTCTGTTGTGAAGATCAAGGTTCAGTTGGGTAAGAGCACTAACGTATATTTTAAACTTCGCTGAGTTTGGAATTAAAGAAGTAAGAGCGTCATTTAGACCGTGAATTCCTTCAATAATTAAAACGTGATCAGGTGGAAGTTTTGCTATTTGACCGTCTTGCTTGCGTTTGCCATTAATGAAATTGAATCTGGGGATCTCTATTTCTTCCCCGTCAAGAAGCTGCTTTATTTGCTTATTAATCAAATGCTTGTCCAGGGCATCAATTGACTCAAAATCGTAATCACCATCTTCGTCTTTTGGTGTATCTGTGCGGTCTAAAAAATAGTTGTCCAAAGAAAGTTTCATAGACGAGATTCCCTGAACCTTCAGTTGAATCGCCAGCCGCTTGGAAAAAGTTGTCTTTCCCGAGCTGGAAGGTCCTGATATCAGTATGATCCTGATGCCATTGTTTCTTAGATAGATATTTCTGGCAATATGGTAGATTTTATTTTCATGAAGTTTTTCAGATGTTAAGATGATTTCGTTTATATTGAATTCATCCATTTTTTTATTTAAGGATGAAACATAGGATAGATCAAGAATATTTCCCCAACGTGTATATTCCGTAAATATTTTAAAAAGGTTCGGTTGCTTCTGAAATTTGCCCATTGCGTTTGGCTTATCAATCTGGGGAAAACGCAAAATAATGCCGGGAGGTAAGTATTTGAGATCGAATAATTTTAATGCTCCTGCCGAAGCAACAAGTGGTTCAATGAAAAAATTGTAGCAAGGTCCATATTTATAAATTAAGATTTTATCTTCAGGATAAATTTTTAGAAGTTCCAATTTGGATGGATAATCTTTAAAGATTTTTTTTATTTCTGATTTATCCATCATAATTGGTTCGAATTTTTCATCTTCCGCTATGAGAGTTTGCATCTTTCTTTTCAATTTTTCCGTATCACTTTTTGTGAGGAGAAATCTGGAATAAATTTCGATATAATATCCGTCTGCAAGAGCGTATTTAATTTCTGTTTTGGTATCCTGAAAAAGTTCGTTTGCAGCCCGAATAAGGACAAAAGATAACGAGTTTTTGTAAATCAACATTCCATCTCTGGAACTTATGTCCAAAAATCTGACCGTACAATCTTTTGTGATTTTCTGGTTTAGACTTGCGGTTACATCATCAATCTTTGCGGCGGCTAAGGTATATTCTGAAGTGAGTTTGTGCCGGTAAAATATTTTTAGAGGAGTTGTGGATTTCTCTTCAATATTAGTTTCAATTATTTTTTTATTATTGATTATTTTTATTTGCATAAGATTCCTTTAATTTGAGTCTGTCCGTAAAGTACTATTTTATCAATGGCTCCACCAGCTGGTGGATGATTGGACGCAGAAAAACACTGATTCGGCAGATAAACGCTGATATTAGACTTTTTACAAAAAAATTTTATCTTGCGAAAATCGGTTTTTTCAGTGTTCATCTGCGTCGAATCCCTACTTTACAGATAGACTCCAATTAAATCAATTAATTTGAAAACGCCTGTTTACTGTCAAACTTTTCTGCTTTTTGATTTTTTGCTTTCCGACCTTTTATCTCATTTTTATCCTCTTGCAATGACGCAACGGGCGCGATGTGTTTTTTGCTTTATCCGCTCTTTGAGTTTAATACTTTTTTAGAATAATTGACATAAGAAATGGGCTCTATACATTTCAGGTCTATTCAAAATAAATTTAAACAAGCTGTGCAGAAAAGTGGTATAAATAAACATGCAACCATCCACACACTTCGACATAGTTTTGCGACTCATTTATTAGAGCATGGTACTGATCTAAGGTATATTCAGGAATTATTATCAGAAAATATAAATATAAGAATTATTGATCTTTATTCTATAAAACCAATTAATAAAGATAAATTATTAGAATCTATAAAAGGAATAGATAATATAATAACAGTAGAAGATCATTATCCAGCAGGAGGATTAGGAGAATCTGTAGAATCAGTTTTGTTTTGCGAGAATAAAAATATTTTTAAAATGGCTGTAGAAAAAATACCAAGAAGCAGTAGTAAAAAAGAGGTTTTAAGTTACGAAAATATATCCAAAAAAGAAATTGTTAACAAGGTAGAAAAGATATTATAGATTATGTCAAAAGATTTTAGAACAATTAAAATTTATTGCGAAAAGTGTAATACCCTTTTATACGAATATCACAAATATGGTTCTGGTCATTTGGTAAAATGTTTTGTTAATCAAATTAAAAAAGATTATACTAATAAAGAAACGATATGTCCTAATTGCCAGGAAAAGATTGCTAGAAAAAGACAATTTCAAGGCAGAGATATTTATAAAATTATTCAAAGTAAGATTTATGTAAAAAAATAGGAATATTTATTAAATTTAGTATTATAAAAATAGGCATTAATAAAATCATCAGTCCCTTAGATAACTTAAATATAAGGAAAAAATAAACGAAATACGTCGTATATACAATACCTGTTAGAAAAATAAACGAAGTATATCGTATATACAAACATTAGGCAATATTTAAAAGAATAATATGGACATTATCACATTAATATTAATAGCAGTTGGTTTATCTATGGATTCGTTTGCAGTGTCTGTTACGAATGGACTAACTATTAGAGATTTAAATGCGAGGAGAATTTTGACAATTTCTTTTTCCTTAGCATTTTTTCAATCATTAATGCCTTTAATTGGATGGCTTGCTGGCATTGAAATTGAGAAATACATTAAGGAATTTGACCATTGGATAGCATTTTTACTTTTATTATTAATTGGTGGAAAAATGATTTATGAAGGATTACAGAAAAATGGTGTTGAAAAAGATACTGAATTAAAAATATTGATATTAATAGGACAATCCTTTGCAACCAGTATTGATGCCTTTGCTGTGGGAATAAGTTTTGCATTTTTGAATTTATCAATTATAACTTCCGTTTTGCTTATAGGTTTAGTTACGTTTATAGCTTCAATAATTGGATTACAACTTGGAAAATATTTTGGTAAGAGAATAGGGAAATCTGTAGAAATATTTGGAGGAATTGTTTTAATAGGAATAGGGATGAAAATTTTAATTGAACACTTGTATTTTCAATGAGAAGAACAAACATTGCCTAACAAAAAATATAGTGGCGTTTACGGTAAATACAACAAAAAAGGCACCCAATTAATAATGGATGCACTCTTCTAAAAAAAAATGGGGGGATGCGTATATAGGTTATGATTATGTTGACAGAATTGATCATTTCCAAATATTACCGAAAAGATAATAAAAAGAAATCAACAATTTTCTATGGCAGCTCTCTTCTGGAAAAAATGGGGGGAGGAGTATATTTTTAGAATAATTGACATAAAAATAGTCTCTATACATTTCAGGTCTATTCAAAACAAATTTATTGAAAAAGCTAATAATGAAAAATATTAAAGAAATTATCAAAGTATTAAAGTCATTATCACACCAGCATCGCCTTGAAATTGTTGTCGGTTTGTATCATAATGAATGCAATGTTTCCGAATGTCAAAAAAGGATGGGTTTACCCCAGTCAACTATTTCTCAGCATCTGAGAGTGCTGAAAGATGCCGGTATAATTATTCCACGAAGAAACGGTACACAAGTTTGCTATCAAGTTGTAAATAAATTTGCAAAAAAAATTGTTCAAATGGTAGAAGAATAAAATTTTTTACCTTTAAATATTGAACTATTTGAATATATTGATAAATGAATTTAAAGAAAAAGAGGGTTAGTGTTCGCCAAAAGGCGAGTCATTAGTCATGAAAAAATAAGTAAGACAAAATAAAAACAAAAGGATGTTATTATGCAAAAATCGTTAAAAGCCAAAGACATTATGACAAAAGACGTGATTACGATTGGACCGGATTCTATTCTGGATGTAGCAATTAAAAAATTGATTGAAAATAAAATTAGCGGTATGCCGGTTGTGGATGAAGACGGAAAATTGTTAGGTATTATTTCCGAAAAAGATATTCTGAATTTTGCTTTTTGCGGGTACTTACGCAATACAAAAGTCAGAAAAGCTATGTCAACAAAAGTTGTTTCTTTTAATCCCAATGAGGGGATAGAAAAACTTGCGGTTTCTATTTCCAAATATAATTTTAGAAGAGTTCCTATTGTTGAAGATGAGAAAGTGGTAGGCATTGTTTCCCGAAGAGATATTATTAGGAATGTGCTCAAAGTTGTTTAGCGGATTGATCATTGGTTGCAAAAAAAAGTATGGAATTTCATCCTAAAAAGTGTGGATAAATTTGTGAAGAAATTGTCTAAATCGTAGGGGGAGTAATTTTTTTTTGCTCTCTAAGATTGTATTATTTGAATATAACAATAAATAAATATAAGGAGAAGAATTAATGAAACATGTAATAACCCGTAAAGAAAATTTGAACTCGGCGGATTATCTTATTGATGTTGTTGCCCCTGAAGTTGCAAGACGCTTTGTCCCCGGTAGTTTCTGTGTGTTGATCACTATACCGGAAGGCGAAAGGATTCCTATGTCCATTCAAAAAGCTGAAGATGACAAAATCACTTTCTATATTAAAAAGCTGGGAAAAACTTCCCGCGAACTTGATAGCTGGAAGGTTGGAGATTCTTTATACAAAGTAATAGGTCCGATGGGAACTCCACCCCCAATTAGAAAATATGGTAATGTAGTTTTCGCATCAGATCTCGTTTGTGGACATGCAGAAAATTATGCAATGTGTAAAGAATTGATAAAAATTGATGGGAATCATGTCACATCAATCCAATCATTCCCTACGGAGGTGGATGTTTATCCGGAAAAAGAATTATGTGATACGGTCGCCGATAAATTTATCTTAGCAACTGAAGATGGTTCAAAAGGTGAAAAAGGTCATTATCTCGATATTATAAAAGATTTACTGGAAGCCGGGAAAGTTGATCAGGTGTTTGCCGGAGGAGCAATTCCACCTCTACGAGACCTTTCAATTTTAACTAAAAAATATGGTGTGCCGATTTATGCGACTGTGCGTCAAATTATGGTAGATGCAACCGGGATGTGCGGTTCTTGCCGAGTCTTTATTGACGGTGAACAGAAACTGGCTTGTATTGACGGTCCTATGTTTGACGGGCATAAAGTTGATTGGGAAGCAGCAATTAGCAGGCTGGCAATGTTTAAAAACAAAGAAGCGGAAGCAATGGAATGTTATAACGAAAAGATGAAAGGAGTAAAATAATGGCTATTCAAAGAAGAGTTCCGATGCGTGAACAAGCTCCCGAAGAGAGAATAAAAAATTTCAAATCAGTACCATTAGGATATTCCAAAGAAGAAGCAATTACCGAAGCAAAACGTTGCATTCAATGCAAAAATCCTACCTGTGAACCCGGTTGTCCGGTTCGAATGGATATAAAAGATATTATTTATGAAATTGCTCATGAGAACTTTGAAAAAGCGTTTCTCATATCAAAAAAAGACAATGCTGTGCCTGCAATGACCGGAAGAGTTTGCCCCCAAGAAGAGCAATGCGAAGGTGTTTGCATATTAGGGAAAAAAGGCGATCCTATCAATATCGGTAAACTATTTGCCTTTGTAGCCGACTGGGCAAGAGAGAATGGTATTACAGAGCATCTTGAAATAAAGGAAAGTGCTAAAAAAGTTGCTATAGTTGGAGCAGGTCCTGCCGGTATTACATGTGCGGTTGATTTGCGCAAAATGGGTTATCAGGTTACGATATTCGAGGCGCTTCATATGGCTGGAGGAGTTTTGCAATATGGCATTCCTCCTTTCCGTTTACCCCGTGATGTTGTGGATTATGAATTAGCCTTTTTGGAGGAAATCGGCGTTGATATTCAACTTAATCATATTGTTGGGCAAAATGTGGATTTTAGTGAATTAAGAGAAAATTATGATGCAATTTATCTCGCCACAGGCGCAGGTGCTCCCAAGTTCCTAAAAATCGACGGTGAAAAATTAAAAGGAGTTTACTCTGCAAATGAATTTCTTATTAGAGTTAATTTGATGAAAGCCTATAAATTCCCAGATTGGGATACTCCTATCATTTATGGAGACAAGGTCGGTGTTATTGGTTGTGGTAATGTAGCATTGGACTCAGCGCGATGCGCAAAAAGACTTGGTGCTAAGGAAGTATTTATACTTTATCGAAGAACTAAAGCATGCGCTCCAGCGAGAGAAGAAGAGATATTGCATGCTATGGAGGAAGGAATCATTTTCAAAGAAATGGTTTGCCCTTCCCGAATAATTGGCAATGATGATGGCTGGATAACGGGGATTGGTTTGATTAAAACCAAGTTTGAGGGTATTGATAAAGCCGGGCGTCCCAGACCTGTGAATATAAAAAATTCTGAAATGGAGATGGATCTGGATACGCTCATAATTGCTCTCGGGACTACTCCAAACAGATTATTTTTGAGCAATGCTCCGGAATTGGATACTTATAGTTGGGGTGGAATCAAAACCGATGACAGTTTTGAAACCAATCTCAAAGGCGTATTTGCCGGCGGAGATGCCTTAACCGGTGGATCAACCGTGATTGCTGCAATGGGTAATGGCAGAGATGCTGCCGTAGCCATCCAAAAAAGTCTGAATGAATAATTGAAAACCTAAATAAATAAAAGTCGGCATTGTGTCCGGCTTTTTTTTGGATTTTCACCCCTATTTATGGAATTTTGGAGTAAAATATCCGTGATATTTTATACAACTGCAACATCACGGATGTTGCACTCCAAAAAGTAGAAAGCAGGACTTGGCTCGAAGCGAACGAAGTGAGTTTGAGCCGAGAACTGCGACCCACGTGCCAATTTGTTGGTTTTTATAAGGGCGTAAACGCCCTGGATTATTTTGGTGTTTTTTTACCCAGCCATAAATGGCTGGGCTATAGAAAACCCAATTCGGAAATATGTTTTCAAATCGAGTTTTAAATTTAATTTTTTTGGAGTAAAATATCCGTGATATTTTATACAACTGCAACATCACGGATGTTGCACTCCAAAAAGTAGAAAAATTTTAAATTCAAAAATAGCACGAAGAGACTCGTGTTCTCAAGTTTTACAAATTTATCCCGTAAGGATTTGTTATATATTCTCGTAGCAATTTAACTTCTGTTTCAGATTGATCGAGAACTTCTTTTAGCACATCCCCGATAGAGAGTAATCCAATAACATTTTCTTTATCAACAATTGGCAAATGGCGAATTCTTTTATTTATCATCACTCTCATAGCATAAGAAAGGGTATCATCGGCAGTTCCGATAATCAGATTTTCGTTTGAAGTCATAACTTCTGCAACTTTGATTTTGTGATTGTCATGTTCGTTATTCAAACATTTGAACAAAATGTCCCGTTCTGTTATGATACCTTCCAACTTTTTGTTTTCGCTCATAACGAGAAGTGATCCGATTTTGTTTTCATTCAATAATTGGATTGCTTCAAATACTGTTTTTCCGGAATCAATTTTTACGATTTTATTACTTTTTTTTTCTAATAGTTTGCTTAATTTCATTTTGATTACCTTTTGTTATAGCTTATGTTGAAAATTATTCATCGCTATTTTGTTAGCAATTTGTCTATGGCTTTGGCAGCAATATGTCCATTTGCAATTCCGTGAATTACATCCGGACCTTGAATAATATCTCCACCAACGAATAACCATTTCAGATTTGACTGGAAGTTTTCGTTCACTAAAATTCTGCCCCGTGGTCCAAATTTCAAATCGGATTTTATATCTTCCGAAAGATAAGACAAATCCATGCCCTGCCCGATTGATTCAACAATCATTTCACCTGCAAAGAAATTTTTCTGTTCTTCATCGAATTTCGGATTGAATCTGCCTTCATCATCAAATACGGAAGTACATTTTACAACGTGGAGTCCTATAATTTTTCCATCCTCAATTTCGATTTTTTTTGGTCCCCAGCCCGGATTGATAACAGCCTTTTCTTCACGAGCTTCCACAACTTCTTCACGATCAGCCGGCATAATATCTTCTGATTCCAACGAGGTTGTGATAATTTTAACTTTACCATATTTTTTATTTTGCAATCTCGCCAGAGTTCTTGTAATGTCCATCGCCACATTTCCACCGCCGATAATCACAATCGTTTCGGCAACATCAATTTCATTTCCAAGAGTTACTTCTCGTAGAAGATCAGTTGCAAAATAAACTCTTTTGTTATCTGAGCCGGGAATTCTTGTACTTCTGCCGAGATGAAGTCCGGTTCCGGCGAATACTGCATCATAATTTTTGTGCACTTCAGCAAGAGAAATATCTTTCCCGATTTTTGTATTGAATTGAATCTCAACACCCAACGATTTGATATAATCAATATCTTTATCAATCTGGTCATAGGGGAGGCGATATTCAGGTATTCCATATCTTACCATACCACCGGAACTTGGGAGTGCTTCAAAAATTTTAATTTCATAGCCCAAAATTGCAAGATAATAGGCAGCCGACAAGCCAGCCGGTCCAGCTCCAATTATTGCAACTTTTTTATTGAGATTTGGATCTGCAAGATGCTCGGTTCCAAGCACTTCTTTATATTTTTCAGGAGGAATTTGATCTGCAATATATCTTTTTAGCCATCTGATAGCCAAAGGTTCTCCCTGATTTTGCAAAGCACAAACAGTTTCGCAGTTGTGAGTGCAGATTCGCCCGCAGATTTCCGGTAAAGGATTTGTCTCATACAAAATTCTAAAGGCATTTTCAATATCGTCTTCTCTGATCGCTGCAATGTATCCCGGAATATCCATATGAGCAGGACAAGTAGCAGTACAAATCCCGCATTCAAGGCATCTGTCAGCCTCTTTCATCGCTTGTTCTTTGTTGTACCCCTTCACGATTTCTATGAATGATTTATCGCGCTCTTCCGGTTCGAGTTCAAACATTTCGATTCTGTCGAAGTCGATTAGTTGCATATTTTCAGAACGCTTATAACCCTTTTCGCTATCTTCCCATTTGGTTTTATCTGCACCCGGAATAAATCTGTATTCTTCCGGCTCGTCTGCTACCCAAGTGTAATCGTTGGACATTGTGAGGGAACCGGTTGGACAAACATCCACGCAAAGACCACACCAGCAACAGCGTCCATAATCTATTCTGGGACGTAATCCGCTATTTCCGTCTGTAGTTTTTTGCCCTTCAACAGGAACCATATCAATAGCTGCATTCTGACAAATGTCTTCACATGTTCCGCAACCGATACATTTTTCAAAATCGTTTTTGTGAAATCCACGATAATTTTTTGCTCCGGGTCTATCATTTATCGGATCTTTAACTGTCCAGGGTTTTTGTGTCGCTCTTTTCCAAACAGTTAGGGGTGATAATATGTCTTTCAATTTCATTTTATTCCTTTTGTAACTAATTAACACTAATTATCAAAAATTTATTTACTGATTTTTTCATTATTCATTATACATTATTCATTATTCATTATTTGGTAGTTGTTTCCAACCATCCGCAAGGTTTCGGTTTACCTCTCAATTTCCGGTGGACAAGTATGAAGTGAAACCATAAGGGCTGCAGTATCGGAAATGCTGATGTTAACTGCTAATTTTTCTAAAACTGAAATTGCATGCGTGTAGCTTGCTCCTCTTGCAAATACACGTCGTGGATATTTTGAGCCATCAGAAACCATGTAGAATCCGTGTTCACCACGAGTTGATTCTGCTTTTACATAAGTTTGTCCAGCCGGGATTTTCCAATGGAGAACATTCGGGAGTTTTGCTTGAATTTCCCCTTTGTCCGGCATCCGATCCAAAATTTGTGAAATCAGTTTCAGACTTTGATGAATTTCTTGATAGCGAATTTCTGCTCTGGCATATGCATCACCAACCCTTGAAGTTATCATCTTTAGATCAAGTTCTCCATATTTTACGTAAGGATTGTTTTGGCGAACATCATATTTTTTTCCGCTGCCGCGCGCATTTGGTCCGACAATTCCATATTCATCCACCATTTCCGGTGAAATAATTCCCAAACCTTGCAATCTGGATTTAACTATCGCATTATTAAAAAAAGTTGCTTCAACATCAAATAGTAATTTGCGGGTTCGAATAATTAAATCTCTTGCTTTTTGCTTAAATCCGGGAGGTAAATTTTTTCTAACTCCACCGGGAATCATGTACATATGATAAACGCGTCCGCCGGTCATCTCTTCAAAAAGGTCCAACCAAAAATCGCGCATCCCGATTGTCCATTGTCCGATCGCTCCCATTCCGAGAGAAGCTGCTTGCCCACCGAGCCACATCAAAAAGCTACCCACCCGCGACATCTCCAGATTTAGAGTTCGCAGCCATTGTGCTTTTTCGGGAATTTCGATCCCAGCCAGCTCTTCCACAGCCGCTGAATAGCAATATTCATTTGTGTCAGGTTCCGGAACGCATATTCTGCATACAATAGGGAATCCCTGAATATATTTTCTTCTTTCAAGAAGTTTCTCAAAAGCACGATGCAAATAACCGACATGAGTTTTAGCGTTTATTACTTCATCGCCGTTTATGATAAGTTCCAGAGCCATATTTCCGGTTACACCGGGGTGCTGAGGACCTTGCCATATTTTTGTAAATTTATGAGATTCCAGATCAATAACCGGTTTTTCGTTTTCCATCACGGGAAACTTTGATCTGTCGGCTTCATAACCTTTGTATTTGCTTTTTGAAATATTAGTCATTATCCCTCCTGATTTTGGGAGGTTCCACGAAATTCTTATACAATTTTTCCTTCATATATTCTTTGGGATCATTAGTTGATCTTCCGGGACGCTGATAAAAGGTCTTTTTAGAATATTCCAATGTATCGAAATCTCTTCTCATCGGTGGTATCTCTTCCCAGCCTTCGAGGACAAAAGATTCGTGAACGTGGGGAGAACCCGGGAAATCTATTCCGAACAATTCATGCAATTCTCGTTGGTATTGCCAGGCGTGAGCCCAAAGTTTATGAATAGATATCATTTCTGCTTTTTCTCTATCTATCATTATTTTTATTCCGAGGTTAACATTGATATCGTAATTATACAACATATAAGTTAATTGAAACATGTTGTATTCAAGGTAATCAACCGCTTGCAGAAATGCCAAATGGGTAAATCCTTCAAAATTCTTCAGATAAGAAAGAATAAGTTCCGCATGTTCCCGATTCACATTAATGAAATAAAGATCATCTCGTTTTTTAATTACAGAAGCCAGCTCAATTTTTTCTCTAATTCTATTAAATAATTCTTCCATTCAATCTCCTACCAGTTAAAATCAGGCATATTCCAATCTTTAATAACTTTTTTTTGATTTTTTTTATACCAATCAAAATTTTCAGCGTATTTGTTCATCCCGTCACATTCGCCGGCTTTTATTTTTTCTTTCAACCTGTTGAATCCTGCAATGATTGCTTCAGGTCTCGGCATACAACCGGCTATATAAACATCTACGGGAATGTAATAATCAATTCTATTTATAGTATTATAGCTATCGTAATACATTCCACCGTTAATCGTGCAACTTCCCAAAGCTATGACGAATTTTGGGCCTTGCATTTGTTCATAACTTCTCACGATTCTCTTTATAGTTTTCATTGATGCATACCCGCCAATAATAAAAACACCCGACTGTCTTGGAGTTGGTTTTCCGGCAATTCCGTATTTGAATATATCAAACCGGGAAGTCATCAATGGTCTTAATTCTGTAGATCCGCAACCGGTTCCAAAACTAATAAACCAGAGGGATTGAGATTGAGCCCAATTAAGAAATTTCTCAAGATATTTATTTAAAGGAGTTACAGAGGTCGGGCGGGCATCACTAAAAAGAACCCGCTCTTTTTCCGGCAATCCTTCATTTGCTAATTTCATTTGTTTTTTAATTTTACCTATGTTTTTTTTATCCACAATTTCTCCTTAAAAATATGCAACAAAAATAACCCCAATAATGCCAATAATAGTAGGCCATTTTAAGAAAAATCTAAAAGATTGTTCCGGTCGAAAACGAGGGAATGCTGCTCCGATTATCACAGAAAATATATAAATGAAAAATGTTTTCACAATCATTATCGGCAGATTAGTGGCACCGCCAAAAAACAGATTCATAAAAAGAACTAATTTTGCAGCTGCAAATAAACCTTTGTTGGTTTGTAAAGTTGCCAAAAAGCTGCTATTCATTTCAATAGGAGGTCCGATTGGAATCTCTTGTGGAGCCAAAACGATGCTGAATGGCGGGTGCATATTCATTCCCAAAAGTGAGATCATCGCAGCAATTACTGCAAAGGGATTTGTGAATAGAGTCCAATTAAGAATACTACCTTGCTGAGCAGCAACAATTGTCGTTATGTTCAAAGAATGATATTGAATCGCAACTGCAATCACAGCGAGAGAGAATGGTAATTCAAAAGTAGTCATCTGAGATAGCCCGCGAGCGATTCCGAGTGGTGAATACGGATGCCCACCTTCTCCGGCACCGAGTGCCATTCCTAATTGCCCGAAGAAAATAAAATACATTACGAGAAGCAGATCGCCCGCCCCCGAAAAATTGGCAAACAGAGTTGAACCGTAGATTACCGGAATAAAAAGATAGGTTCCGAGTCCACCACCCAATCGAAATACCGGTCCCAAATAGAACATTATTCCATGAGATATTGAGACGCGTTTTCCATGCGATTTGATGATATCGAGAAAAGGTTGCCAAACCGGAGGTCCGAATCTTCCATGAACTCTTGCATAAATTTTCCTAACAATTCCACCAAGTGTAAGTCCCCAAACTATGGCTACAATTACTGAAATAATCGCATAGAGAATTTTAATCCAAATATTCATATTACACTCCCAAAATGAAATACACAATCACGATGTATAAAATTATATGTAAAACATAAGTCTGCCCGTTTCCGGTATATAAACGACGAAAGAAATCAGCGAAGCTGTGCGACCATTCAGAAGTTCCGTGCCAAAAATCCCAGATTCTGGGTTTTCCCCATCCGCCGAGAGCTTTTCTGAAATGGGCGTACATATTATGAGCAACATGTGTAGTTTGAGGAGATTCCGGTCTTTCGGCAGCGTAAACAATGTTAAACTGCTTGACCTTCTGCATTTTACCGTTAAGTAACAACAAAACGATAAATGGGATTGCAAAAACGCCCATTGTTACATACATAACCAAGTTTCCGTTCCAATTTCCCAAACTGCTCGTTACATTATATCCATCTATAATTAGCGATGAATTGAAAAAATGACCTGCGATTGCATTCAAGGGTTTTATTATCAGGTTTGGGAATGTGGAGATCGCCATAATTCCAATAATAAAAATATATTGCGGAATGATGAACCAAATCGGTGCTTCCTTAATTTTTTGATGCTCGTATTTTAGTTGTCCCAAGAATATTGTGTGGATCAATCTATACAAATACAAAAAACTTACCGCACTTGCGAAGAACAATATTCCGGCTTGGAAATACCAGCCGCGTTCAATTAATGAGGAATATATAAGCCATTTTGCCCCAAATCCCGATAAAGGTGGCACACCCGAAACAGCAATAATACAAATCAAAACACTAATAAATGACAAAGGCATTTTCTTGATCAATCCGCCCATTTCATACATTGTTCTCGTGTGAGTTCGGTAATAAACGCCTGCAATCGCGATAAATAGAGCAGATTTGAACATCATATGATTGAGAGATAGGTACATTGCGGAAATCCAACCGAGATGGCTTAATATCGCAATGGTAGCCACAATATAACCAACCTGACTCATGCTCGAATACGCCAATAATCTTTTTGCATCTTCCTGAAATGAGGCTAAGAATGCTCCCACGATGGCAGTTAGCACCCCAAGCCAGCCAATCCAATAGAACATATCGAATGCCGGAATATGTTTGATATATGAAATTCCAACCATAAACAAACCGAACACGCCCGCTTTCAATAAAATTGCAGATATAAATGGTGACACATCTGATTCCGCTTCTGCATGTGCTTCCGGTAACCAAATATGAACTCCGATTGAACCTGATTTTATCAAGAACCCAATTGACAGTAAAATCATTGTGATCAAGGGTAAATTAACATTTGCAATTGAGTTGATCAATGCGGAATTCGAGTTCAGAGTTGGAGCGAGACCAAATCCAACCATCATTAAATATGCACCGGCAGTAGAGAAAATCATATACATCAAAGAAGCCTTCTGAGCTTTTTTACCCCGTAAGATCAAAATAAATGAGGAAATTGTCATAAATTCCCAGCTGAGAAAAAATTGTAAATACGTTTTAGCAATAAGCAAATTTCCGAAAGAAAAAATCATCATTAACAGAAAACCGTAAAAATTTTGGCTCAAACCTTTTCTGTTTAAGGTGGCGATGATATTTATTGCACTTCCGATTAAAAAAATGATTGCGAAAATAAGTTGAAAATTGCTTTCAAATGGATAAATAAAATATGCGTAAATCATTACTGCTACGAGAGATAAAATACCTTTGATTTTCGACGGAATAAAATCTAATAAATATACAGCAATCAGAGCAATTAACGGAAGTAAGACAATTCGATCGAATCCGTAAAAAAATTTCATAATTATTACAGAAATCAATATTGAGATAACCGCAAAAATCGCTGTGGAAAATATTTTGCTCGGTTCAGCGGAAATTTCAGATTTTTCTGATAAATCTTCTGTTTTCAAAATTAGAGTAAACCATCTGAATAAATAAACTATCTCGAATAGTGAGCCTAATAAAATGGCGCCGATGACAAAGAACATTTTTCCCTGAACTAAAATTTTAACAAATTCCCATTTTGCCCAGAATCCGGGAAATGGAGGAATACCGGATAGACCAAATAAGAAAATCCCGAATAATATTAAAAGAGTTTTATTGTTTCGTAAAATTCCCCAATCTTTTATATTGTCCTTTTTGACAATTCCCGTAATCCAAAAAAGACCTGCTTTTGCAATAAGATGATTAACGAAAAATCCACCTACGATCAGATAAACCAAATAGTTCGGTGAATTTAACGTAAAGATAAGACTTGCAACTAACAATCCCATCTGCCCGATAGATGAATATCCCAGCAATCTTTTTGCACTCTTCTGTTTCAAACCCATCAAATTTGAAAAGAAGAAAGTGATTACTCCGGCTACTCCAAACATGTTTAGAAAATTCTGCGGAAGCAAAGGCATAATTTTGTAGAAAACAAAGATTATCGCAGCCGAATTTACAACGGCGATCACCGAAACTATACCTGAATCTACAGATTCATAAACATCGAGAGCCCAGCCATTTGCCGGAAACGGTTTCAATTCGATAAAAATTGCAATTGCTAAAAGGAATACTGAAATCAAGCCCAAACCGGTAAAATCGCCCAAATGGATAAATCCTAAATTGAGGTTTCCTGTAAAATAATAGATGAAAACTACCCCGAGCAAAAAGAAAGTGGATGCAACCCCACCGGCGATCATATATTTGAAGCCGGCAGATAAAGATTTTTTTGTCTCTGTTAAAGTGGTAAGAGCAAAAGTTGAGATTGATGTGATTTCCAAGAACACGAACATATTAAAAATATCTTGAGTCATTACCAATCCGTTAATTCCCATAATCAAAACCAAATAGAGAATTGGGGAGGAGATGTGGCTTTCTTTAAATTTTTTGAAAAGATAAATTGCTGCTAATAACCCGGTTATGTTTGCGAATAATAAAACGAAAGATTCTTGTAATCCCAGTTGCAAATTTATTGATAGGGGAGCACTAAAACCCGCAGTATTAATCGTTAAAGTGGAAGCACCGAGAAAGACAAATTGATAAAACCATTCCATCACAACAAAAGCATTGAAAGCGAGCACTCCGTAAAATACAGTCAAAGATAACTTTCTTCCGGCTTTATCAAAGATTGATAAAAGGAATCCGGCTGCGAGTGATAGAATAAGAATATAAATTGGATTTACCATTTCAACTCCTGATAATCATCTATTGATAAAGAACCGCTTTTCTTGTATAATTTTATGATAAAACTTAACATCAAGGCGGTTACTGCCAGTCCAATCACAATAGCCGTGAGAACCAAAGCCGATGGGATTGGGTCAACAACCTGATTCACAGCGTCTTTCATATTTACAGCAGCATCAATTACAGCAGAATCAATAATCGGAGCGGTTCTGTTTTTAATATAACCAATCGCAACTATGATGATATGAGTTCCGGTATCCAGTATGGAAAACCCAATCACTATCTTTATCAAATTTTTCTGTGTCAACATGCCATAAATCCCGATGATTA
>JAYEKN010000201.1:0-4670 GCA_034661015.1 Candidatus Cloacimonadota bacterium | reverse complement strand
GCGGTTCTGTTTTTAATATAACCAATCGCAACTATGATGATATGAGTTCCGGTATCCAGTATGGAAAACCCAATCACTATCTTTATCAAATTTTTCTGTGTCAACATGCCATAAATCCCGATGATTACAAGTGCAAATCCCAGAATTATTATTATTGCCATGTGCTTCTCCCATTTCATTAAACTCCCGAAACTTTTAAAAATTTCGGGAGTTGGTTAATTTTTAAATTAATTTTTTATAATTACTTCAAGAATTTCTTCGTTTTGACTAGCTGCTTCAGACATTACTTCAGCGATTATTCCACCCATTGGCTTAGCCATTAGTTTGGAATTCATTCGAGAAATATAAGTTTTCCCATCCGGCTTTTCATAAATTGCTACGCGACAGGGCATCAGGCTGGAAACGATTCGTTCATCACCCTTTCCCAGTATTTTGCCAGCGTGTTTCGGATGACATAACTCAAATACTTTTACAGGTCCAACCTCTGTTCCGAATTTTTTCATAGATTTTTGCAAGTCGTGAACGTGGGGTATCTTCCAATCATGAGCTTTGACTGATTTTTCCAATTTCAATGCTGTTTCATCAAAACCAAACTGACTTTCATCTTCCAACAACATCATTCCGGGAGCCACGTTATACATGACAACTCCGGTTACAATAATTCCAACTACAAAGCCGATTATTCCGGCTAAAATATATTTTTTCATATTTTTTTCCTTTAGTATTTTTTACATCTATTTACATTTTTATAGTAAAATATCAGAGATATTTTGTCTGTGAATCAATTCAGAAATAGAGAAATATCTTACGAAAATCTCAGAAAATAACATTTATGTATTTTTGTAAAATTCATGTTTATCCTTTTTTCATATGTTCGATGATTCCGACTAACTCCGAACCGACCTTGAGCCCAATCAGAGAGTAAATGATGGGAATTGCTCCGGCACTGAACAGATGCCCCAATTTACCGAGAGGTATTATTCTGGGATTTAAAAAGCCAATCAGCAGAACCAATCCGATCAATCCGACAACAACATAAAATGCACCGGAAAATGATTCAACAGCTTGCAAAATCGTGTGATTGAATTTGAAATTTGTATCCGCTAAAATCAGCAATAAAAAGGCGGAAGCGATGATTACGCCACCCTGAAATCCACCACCGGGCGTAAGATGTCCATGCAAAAAAACGTAAACCCCAAGCAGGATTATCAATACGGATAAAAACGAAGATGTTGTTTGCAAAAGTTCTGAGGCTTTTCTTTTTTTTGTTTTTTTATTTCTTCTTCTCAGCAAAAAACCGATTCCGGCAGTTGCCAAGAACAGGACGGTTACTTCTCCCAAAGTATCCAAACCACGATAAGTAACGACCACAGAAGTTACCACATTTTGCGACTTGAGTTGATCGATCGAACCTTTGACATATTTTGAGGCTAATTCGTTCAAGTTTTGGGCATATTCAAAATTTGTAATCAGAGGGAAAAAAATTATTAGCAAGCTCAATATTGCGAAAATAATCAACAATCGTTTAATCATCTTTCTTCTCCTTTCGCACTTTGTTTAAAGCGAAAAGGAAAACAATTGTGGTAAGTCCCGAGCCGATGGCTGCTTCTGTTATTGCCACATCCGGGGCAGCAAGCAGAAGATAAATAATGCTTGCCAATAGACTTATCACGCCGGCACTAATGATTGCCGAAAGCAAATCTTTCAAATAAATAGCCAAAAAAGCCGCTGCGATCATTATTATTCCCAAAACTATGATAATTGTGGAAATCATTTTTCTTCTCCTTTATTTTCGAGACCATCGTCTTTCAAATCATCTTTAACAGAGCGTTTTGTAAGTTTGACTCCTGAAAAATGAGCAGCTCGTGCTAATGCATTTGATGAAACGGGATTGGTAAATATAACGAATAGAATTATGATGAAAATTTTTCCGAAGCAGCCACAGGCATGGTTGCCGACCGAAATTCCGATTAAAAATAAAATAGATCCGAGCGTGGTAGCTTTTGTGCCGGCTTGCATTCTATTATATACATCCGGCATGCGTAAAATTCCCAATGCTCCCAAAAAAAGGAAAAGGGAACCAATTAAAGTGATAATCGCACCCAGCATTTCCATTATATTCCCCTTTCAAGATAGCGGGCGATAGCCACAATACCGATGAAACTAATGAGCCCGTAAACTATTGCAACATCAAGATAAATGATTCTATGAGAAAAATAAGCGATGAAAACAATTAGTGAAATTGAAATGATGGTCATACCATCCAAAGCTACGGCTCGGTCGGCAATTGTAGGTCCCAAAATTAATCTTATAAAAGTCAACACAATGCCCAATAGAGCAATGATAGCTGCAATATTATAAATTATATTAGCCAAAGATAACCTCCAAATATTTTTCAAATTTTTTAACAATCTGTTCTGTTGCACCTTCGATATCACCCGAAGTTACATCAATCCAGTGAATGTAATAATATTCTCCATTTGTTTCCACAGTCAAAGTTCCCGGAGTTAGCGTGATAGAATTAGCGAGAATAACTCGTCCCAGTTTTGATTTGAGTTTTGTTTTCACTTTCACAATACCCGGATTAATAGGTATCTTGCGCTGTACAACTCGGTTGGCAACATCGAAATTTGATTTTAACAATTCTATTATAAAAACAAAAATATAAGCTACAGAGTAACCGATTGATTTCGGATTCAAATTAAATTCGGAAAATATTGCTGCTTTGGAAAAGAAAATAATGCTTAAAAGCAGCGAAACAATCGCACCGGCAATTATCTCCTGAATATTTGTTCCGGCTAAAAATAACCAGATGATCAGGAGAAAAATAAAAAATAAAAATCCCTTTTTGATTGATTTCACTTATGCTCCTTCAGTTCTTATTGCGTTTGTTATAAGTTGAAAATGATACTTTAAAATATTTTCGGGGTCAAAATTGAGTTCCACAGTTGAGGTTTCATTTAAAATGATGCTGGGCATAATTCCGGTAAAATTTCCCCAGATTAGTAGAGATAGTTTCTCAGGATCAATATTCATCTTGATTGTTTCATCTGCCTGTCCAATTTTAATCATATCAGATATTATTCCATTTATGTTTTTATTTTCATCAATTGTGCTTGTGATTATCTTGCCGGATGCGGGGCAATTTTCTCGGTGTTCACGATAGGAAAGAAGTGCACTGTAATGGAAAGAATGTTCTTTGGAAAAAGTGATGAAAAGATCTGCCAATCTAGAAATTTTATCAATACCGGAAGTTTCATTATCGTTCAGTAATTTTTTTAAGATATTTTTCACGGCATGAAGACCACGTAGGAGGATTGCCATACAAAGTTCATTTTTGCTATGGAAATAAAGGTAAATCGTTCCCTTACTCAATTCGACTTCTTTTGCCACATCGAGCATGGTAGCGTTTTCAAATCCTTTGGAAAAGAAAACGTTTTCCGCAGCATCAATAATGCTTTCGCTGCGCAACTCTTTTTCTCTTTCTTTTCTTTCGACTATTCCCATGTAAACTCCAAGATAAATTTGAGTCATAAAATGACTGCGGGCCATTTGATGTCAATTTATTTTTCAGTAAAATAGTCATGATATTTTACTTATTTACAAGTTTCATGTTTTATCGCCTTTGAAACGGACAATACAATTGAGGGGGCTAATTATTGATTTTCAGGTCATCCAATCTCCGGATTGTTTCCGGATGATTGAAATAAATATTGTAGCAATTTTTTATGCTGGGAAATATAATTATACGCTTTTCTCGTCTTCTTATTTCTTTATTAAATCTTTTTTTGTATTTGTGTTCTTTATTTTTTATATTCAAATGGGGTTTGTTTGCCTCGAATAAAAATCTTTAAAAGATTCACAAAATGTTTGACATATTTTCCGCAGGAAAAATAAGGTGTTTCAAAATATAAATTTAGAAAGGCAGAAAATAATGCCGGCAGAATTTAATAGAGCTTTGCAAACAGTTTGCTTTGGACAAGATGACAAAAAGGGATACTTTATCTCAATCTGCCAGCGTGTAGAAAATTTTTACAACTTGTCTGCTTACTGGCTGATTATTCACTATTCATTTTTTCACCTCCCCCCGCACAAACTTACACCCATAGTGCAAGATAAGAGAGCAAAAGCAATTTTTTCATTTAAATAGGCAAGCTTAAATTTCCCCATATTTTCATCTCCAATCGACTTTCTTTTTCCCGGTTGGGGAGGATTCTTTTTTAGGGTGAATACTCTTTATCTTATCTTGGATGAAGGGGAAATGTGGAAATGGAAAATTTAATGAAAGGAGAATAGAACGATGAAAAAGATATTTTCATATATAATATTGGCCTTAATTATAATAAATTTTGCATTTTTTGTCATAAATGCATTTGCTGAATCTATTACTGTAGGAACAATGTATGTTGGAACTAAAGGATGGGTTGATGAAAACGGTGATCCTTACTGTCCTCATGACCTTGCTACAATAAATTGTTACGCCCCAATTGCTGAGATATAATAATTGTGAATATTGATATATAATAACAGGTATTGCTGTTAAATAACAGCAATACCTGTTAATTACTTATAGATATAAGGATGTAATTATGCTAAAAATATTTATTTTTATGTTTTTTTTCATGATACCTAATTTATGTTTGAGTTTTACGATTAATTTTGTTCAAAAG
>JAYEKN010000200.1 GCA_034661015.1 Candidatus Cloacimonadota bacterium | reverse complement strand
GGGTAAACCCCCACGCTAAATCGAAAAAAGTATTATGAATAATACTCATTACATAGCAGCCATTTTTTTCAGCCTGATTTATCCGGCTTTATTCGATTCAGCGTGGGCATTTATGCCCTCGCAGAAAAGAAAATTGAGTTGGGTAAAATTTCGTTTTTCGTTCTACATTTCTATTATTGTATTTGCAATTTAATTGCGACCGGACGATGATCTGTAATATATTTATACCTTGCGTTTTCGCCACCATCCATATATTCGTCAATAACAATTGTTTTGATCTCGGAATCCTTATGCTGAAATTCATCGAATAATTCATTTGTGATAAGAATATGATCTATTTGTCCACGATATTTCCAGTAAGGATAAGACCAGTTTGCAGTGCTATCTTGAGCGATATCCATATCAGCGAATCTGTATTTTTCAGGTTGATTGATAAAGCTTATAAAAACGTTAAATTCTGCAGGTTCGGCAATTTCATCGTTCATATCACCGATTATGAATACTTCTTCTTCGGATAAATTATTTTCGATATATTCATCGAGCAGTTTGCAAGCAGCTTTACGTCGGGATTCGTTTTTCTCGCCTCCCATAGCTTTTAGATGATTGTTGATCACAAAATAATTTTCATTACGATAGATGAATTCCAAAACAAGAGGTTTTCTGGGGAAAGGACTATGATAAATGGAATCTGATGGATATATCTGATAGATACTGTCAATTTCAACTACTGCTGTTTTATACAAATATGCAAGATTCAAATTCCATTCATCCGTATCCGCTCGGAAACCGTTCCACTTGCTTTTCGGATCAATTATTTGTAATTCATTTACGAGAACAACGAATGCGGAATCGCTTTCAATTTCTTGCAAGCCGACCACATCGGGATCTACTGCGTGGATTATTTTTGCAGCATAATTTACCGTATTAACATTTTTAGGGAAATGTTGGATATTCCAGCTCATTATTTCCAATGAATTCGAATCTCCAAACTTAAGTTGAGGGTAATCAATTTTTGGTAATTCATCTGCAAAAAGAGGAAAAGTGAAAAGTAATAAAGCTAGTAAAAATATATTCTTCATAGGATAGCCTTCTAAACTTTTAGTTGTCTGATTCCAGACCTATAGACTTTCTAAACATTGTGGACATTTTTTGTATAAGATATGTGTTCTCTCAAAATCATTTCGGAAGTTTGGAATCAATTTCTTTGACGAAATTTTTTGTTCGAAGCTCCACGATGTGTCTGTTCCAATCATTGAGAAGGTGTGGATAAATAAC
This sequence comes from Candidatus Cloacimonadota bacterium, assembly GCA_034661015.1. Classification (NCBI taxonomy): domain Bacteria; kingdom Pseudomonadati; phylum Candidatus Cloacimonadota; species Candidatus Cloacimonadota bacterium. The sequence continues at coordinate 10,762 of JAYEKN010000200.1, read as the reverse complement.
ATCCATCAACCATTCGCAGGATTTCAGTCATTTCCGTCCGCAGCAATGCTTATATTTCTTTCCACTTCCACAAGGGCAAAGATCATTTCTGCCTACTTTTTCAACTTTGATCGGGCTCTGTTTATCTTGCGTTGTTTTCTGCATTTCCGGTTGAATTTGCTGGGAAGGACTTGTTGATTTTTGAAATGCTGACTGCTCTGTATGAGATAAATCAAAATTTTTCTCTAAGGATTTTACCTGATAATAAATTGCCGGGTAGAGGGTAAAAACATTTTTCATTACCTTTTCTTTGATAGTATCAACGAGATCCAGAAAAAGTTCAAAACTTTCATGTTTATATTCCACAAGTGGATCTTTCTGAGCATAGGCTCTCAAACCGATGCCTTCTTTGAGACGATCCATCTGATAAAGGTGGTCTTTCCATTCCGAATCTACAACTTTCAGGAGAGAATATCGCTCTACATCTCTTTGCTGAGATTCGAATCCTTTTTCTTTTTCTGCATAGGCTTTTTCCAATTGTTTATAAAGAAAATCCGTAAGGTCTTTCTCGTTACGAATATTATCAGATATCTCAGGAAGGGTTAGTTTCTGTCTCAATTCCGTTTCAAACCACTGGGCAATATCTTCGAGGGGCCAGCTCTCTTCATACTGAATTCCCCCAACTGCAGATTCCACTCTATTTCCAATCACGTCATAGAGCATTTCCAAAATTTCGTCTCTAAGATCCAGCCCCTTCAATACTTTTCTGCGATATGAATAAATCACTTCTCGTTGTTGATTCATCACATCATCATATTTTATCAGCTGTTTACGAATCTCAAAGTTATGCCCTTCTACTCTTTTCTGAGCGTTTCCTACTGCTTTTGTCATCCAAGGATGTTTGATAGCTTCGCCTTCGTCCATCCCGAGTTTTGCCATGATATTTGCAATCCTGTCCGAACCGAAAATACGCATGAGATCATCTTCGAGAGAAAGATAAAATCTGGAAGAACCCGGATTTCCCTGTCTTCCGCTTCTACCACGAAGTTGCAGATCTATACGGCGACTTTCGTGGCGTTCTGTTCCGATGATGTGCAAACCGCAAGGGACATCAACCTTTATGCAGTCCTTGGGATTTGTGGGTGCGTTTTCGCCGGCATTTTCACAATCATTTCCACATGCGATTATACATTTATCGCATTTGACAACACCGTCACCGAGTTTGATATCTGTTCCTCTTCCTGCCATATTTGTTGCGATTGTAATCGAACCAGACTGTCCGGCATACCTTACAATTTCCGCTTCCCGTTGATTTTGCTTTGCATTAAGAACTTCGTGTGGTATTCCTTTTCGTTTTAGTAATCTGCTGATAACTTCGGAAATTTCCACAGAAATAGTTCCCACAAGAACAGGACGTCTTTTTTTATACCAACTTTCAATTTCTTCAATAATTGCATTAAACTTTTCTCTTTTTGTTCGGAAAATCAGGTCATCCTGATCAATTCTACGAATAGGTTCGTTTGTAGGAATTTGAACTACAATCAGATCGTAGATCTCTTTGAATTCTCCGGCTTCAGTTTCGGCAGTACCGGTCATACCTGCAAGTTTGGTGTACATTCGAAAATAGTTCTGGAGAGTAATCGTGGCAAGAGTTTGAGTGGCTTCCTGAATTTTTACCAGTTCTTTTGCTTCCAATGCTTGGTGTAATCCTTCGCTAAATCTTCTTCCGGGCATAACGCGACCGGTAAATGTATCAACGATCATCACCTTATCCTCAGCAATGATATAATCAACATCTTTTTCAAAAAGTGAATATGCCACCAGCATCTGTTTAATATTATGCAATTTTTCGTTTTTTTCGAGAAAATCATCTTGAGCCTTTTTCTTGCTTTGCTGTTTTTCTTCGGCAGAAAGATTCTCGTTCTTCTCAATCTTTTCAATCTCATCATCCAACACGGGCATTACAAATAAAGTTTTATCATATTTTTCTAAAATTTCTTGTCCTTTGTCTGTAAGGTCAGCACTTCGTTGCCCTTCTTCAACAGCAAAAAACAGTTCTTCATCGAGTTCATGGAGTTTTTTATCTTTGAGATATTCTCCCTCAACTTCATTCATAATTTTTTTGTATTCTCCGGTTTTGAGAAGTTTGTGCAATCTTTTATTCTTCGGATCAGCCCGTTTTACAGAAAGAATTTTTTGCCCGAATTCAAATGAATTTTCCTCCACTTTATCATCTCTGATCATCATTTCAGCTTCTTTGAGTAATCTATTTGCAAGCATAGATTGCTTACTGATCAAATTTCGAATCTGGGGGTTCAATTCGCGAAAATAATTTTTGGAATGTTCCACCGCACCGGAAATAATAAGGGGAGTTCTTGCTTCATCAATGAGCACACTATCCACTTCATCCACGATGCAATAAAAATAATTACGCTGTACCACAGCTTCAGGATTAACGGCCATATTATCGCGTAAATAATCAAAGCCAAATTCATTATTTGTTCCGTAAGTTATATCACAATTATACTGCTTTTTTCTCTCCTCCGGTTCCATCTCGCCATGAATACAGCCCACTGTTAATCCGTGAAATTTATATATTTCGCTCATCCATTCCATATCCCGCTGAGCAAGATAATCATTCACAGTGATAAGGTGCACGCCCTTGCCGACCAATGCATTCAAATAAAGAGGCATAGTTGCAGCCAGAGTTTTTCCCTCACCCGTTTTCATTTCCGCTACATTTCCTTGATGCAAAACTATTGCTCCCACAAGTTGAACATCATAAGGAATCATATTCCATTCGATTTCATGCTCTCTAACTTTCCATTTTTGCCCGACCAATCTTCGACAGGTTTCTTTTATAACGGCAAATGCTTCTGGCAAAATTTTATCAAGAATTTCTTGAATTCTTTCATTATAGCTTTCTTCGGCAGTATCTATCTTGTTAGAAATTCTGTCTTTTTCACTATCCTCAATAACGGCGTCGAACTCCTCTTGCAGATCTTCCAATCTTTGATTATCCTCATCTGTATAATTGTGGATTTTATTTTTAAAAACATCTGTTTTTGCTTTGAGTTCTTCATCAGAAAGGGAATGTAGTTTTTCGTATTCCAAATTTATTTCATCCACAATTGGCTGAATTTTTTTCATTTCTCTTTCGAATTTTGTACCGAATAATTTTTTAAGTAAGTTGCTTAGCATGGTTTCTTCTTATGGTTGTTGGTTGTTGGTTGCGGTGGCACGGACCATTCCGTGACACACGTCGATCGGCACGGAGTGGTCCGTGCCGACTCTGTAACCGTTGAAACGGTTGGGTTGCATGCCGTTTTGGAAAAACGGATTACGTTTTGTTCTTCATTTTTGTGGAATCTTCAATTTGGGTTGCATACCGTTTTGAAAAACGGATTACGCTTTGTTCTGCCTTCTTTCAATCTTTTTGCAGATTTTCCAACTGAGATTTGTAACTATTTGCCAACCGATTTTTACTGTCAACTTCAAGCAATTTGTTCATCAATTCGATTCCACGATTGTATTTTTTGTCTTTTTTACATAAATCAAAATAATATTGGATAAAGTAATTCTCATCGGGATTGTTGATTATAAAGCTGTCCAGCATGGTAAGAGCAGAATCAATTTTATCAGCCTTAACCAAATAATCCGTTGCAAGATAATTGATTTGAGCGTCATTGGGATTTTTTTTCAATAGGGGGGCAATGGTTTCGAATGCTGTATCATATTTTTTTGTGGCATAATAAAGTTTGGAAAGTCCGGGAAGAAATTTATCCTTCGCTTTAACGAAGTCCAACGCCTTTTTATAATATTTCAAAGCATCTTCATCTTCCCCTTTTTCGTGGAGAACATTAGCCATACTCATAAAATTCGCACCATAATTATTCATCAATCGTTTCATGTTTTCATCTTTATACAATTTGTCATTATAAACAGAGTTGAAATCAAAAACGTTATTTATATTATGATTTAATCGAATCGGATCAATTTGGTATTTGCCTTTTGTTTCCACAAGTCGTTCTGCCATCCCTTCCATTTGAAGGTATTTATCAAATCCCACTCTATCCGCAACTGTAACTGCAAAATAGATGGGGCGTTTTCCATAATTGTCTTTGATTATCTGCAAAACCATCAAATCTTTAATATAGAGGATTTTTCCCTCTTTGAACTTAATTTTTATATCACCAACCGGAAAAACCACATCCTGCGGTAATTTCATTGGACGTAATTCATCAATTTTTTTATCCGACAGGTTTATTTCAATACCTTCCTGCTTTTTCAGTTGCTTGATATACCAGGGAGTATTAAGCAAACTTAGATTTGCAATACTCACATCTTTTCTGATTCCTTCTAGATTTTTTTTACTATCGTAAGCCTGTTTTAGCAACAAATTTGTTTTTCTGCTAAGTTTTTTCTCTTCTTTACTAATTGATTTGCCCGTGATTTCTTTGAATATTAAAGTATCTTTTTCGAGATAATATTCTTTCGCATTCGGATCAGCAACTGCTTGAGAAAACCAGAGTGGAAAAGTATCATTGTCTCCATTTGTAAAAATGATCGCATTTTTGTCTAATCCGTTCAGAAAATTCGTTCCGTATTCAAGAGCAAGCAATTCCTGACTCCTATCATTTTTATGGAAGTGGGAAGCCATGTTCGCGAGAGGGAGCATTAACATAATCACCAAAGCAATCGCTCCGAGTATTTTTGCTTTCTTCCTGAAAAATTGAATAACAGCGATTGAACCGATTCCCATCCAAAACGCCCAAAGCATGTAGGCAGTAATGAAAAAATACGGTCTGTCTCGCACTTCAGCGGTTTGAAGATTCATAACCAAAATCATTGCAATGCTTCCCATAAGGAAGAGAGATGCAAGATAGATGAAAGACCGTTTGCTCTTTTTGTATTGATAGTAAATACCGGTAAATCCGAGTAATGCAACAATCAGTTGCCCGATAAGATTCACGAAATGACGGGGTAAGTGAATAAATTTTCCAATCACATCAGCATCGAAGAATTGCCAACTAAAGTATCGGAGGAAATGTTTGTTCAGTTGCACCATGATCGGAGCACGTCTTTCAAAAAAACTGGTAGGACCATATTGTTTGCGGAAAACGTAATCACCAAAGCGTTGCCAGTTTGACGGATCACCCTCATTAATAAAAGGATGTGCGGATGCTCGAATAGGCAAAATAAAATGGGTGCTCAAACCCAATATTATTAGAAATAATGCAAATAGCCAAACTTTTAATTCAACATAATCCTTTAAATAATATATTAGCAGACTTATTGTGAAAATCGCAAAAACATATTTTCCCCAACTTCCTCTGCCACTACCTGAACCAATAGCGTAGAAAACGTAATACAAAATCAGCGATAATGCTAAGAGAACAATTGCCTTAGTAATGAATTTTTTATTAAATTTGATTAATGGTAAAACGATGATGAGTAAAATAGCCGGAGCAATCTGCAAGGTTGTTTGATGGACTCCGAAACCAAGAAAAAATGTGAAAATAATTAGCAATAAAAGGTTTTGATTTTCCATGTTGCGAGATTTTTCCGCCCAAACAAGCGTCAACCAAATGATTAGTGAAAGGAAGAATGAAAGCCCACCATAGACTTCTGCTTCGATGGCATTTACCCAAAATTCTTTTGAAAACGCAACGAACAAAGCCCCGATGATTCCTGTAATGTAAACGAGATATGGTTCTGTTTTCCAGATTTTTACCAATTTTACAATGGAAAGATAAGAAAATAATACGGTAAAAGCACTGAACACAATCGAAAGGAGACTAACAGCTTGCGCATCTGAAAGCCCGAAAGGTATAATAGTAAATAATTTCCCGAGCATTATGTAAAACGGATTTCCCGGAGGATGGGGAACACCGAGGATGCTGCTGCAAGTAATATATTCTCCGCAATCCCAAAAAGAAAGGGACGCTGGTTTTGTGATGAAATAAATAACAAATGTTACAACAAAAAGAACCAATCCTATTATTGAATTGGTTCTAAAATTAATTTTGGTTTTATCGGTAAAATCCATTTTTTTTACCCACTTTTTTCATTTAGATGTTCGAGCCCTTGAATGGCACCGAGCGGACATACATTAAGGCAAGATCCACATTCAATACAATCGGTTGTAATGATAAAATGCATATCACCTTCAACGATAGCATTTTCCATACAAGCATCTACGCAAACTCCACATTTAACGCAATCGGATGTAATAATATAACTCATATTAAGTTAGATCTCCATTATTTCTTTTTCTTTATTTGTAATGATTTCACTAATTTTTTTGGTGGATTCATTTGTAATATCCTGAATTTCTTCAAGAGCAATTTTGGAGTTATCTTCTGAAATATCACTATTTTTTTCCATTTTTTTTATTTCATCGTTTGAACTCCGACGAATATTACGAACAGCGATTTTTGTTTCCTCGCCGATTTGTTTTACATTTTTTACAAGTTCTTTTCTTCTCTCTTCAGTAAGGGATGGGAAAACCAAACGGATTACCTTCCCGTCATTTTGGGGAGTAATCCCGATATTTGATGCGAGAATGGACTTTTCAATTTTCTCAAGCATATTAGGTTCCCATGGTTTGATCATTATAATCCGAGCTTCGGGTGTGGAAAGACTGCCAATATGTTGAATAGGTGTTTCCTGCCCGTAATAATCAACTTTTACGTCATCGAGTAATGCAAGGTTTGCTTTGCCGGTACGGATTTTTATCAATCTGTTTTTCATGGTTTCGATTGATTGATCCATTTCGATTTCAGCATTATCGTAAATCTGATTTAGTTCCATGATTTTTACCCCACGATTGTTTTATTATTAAATAAATTATTGGATGATACTTCCGAAGTCATTTTCAAAAACGGCTTTACTAATATTTTTATTATCTCGAACGTTAAACACTTTGATAGGAAGTTTATTTTCGCGAGCAAGTGAAATGGCTGTTAAGTCCATAACTCTAAGATTTAATTTGATATATTCATCATAAGTTATTTTTGGATAGAATATGGCATCATCATTTTTTACAGGATCTTTATCAAAAATACCGTCAACTTTTGTGCCCTTCAGCACCATTGTCGCGTTGATTTCGAGAGCTCGAAGTACAGCAGTAGTATCAGTTGTGAAAAAAGGGTTTCCAATTCCGCCACCGAATATCGCAACTTGGCCATTATCTAAAGCATTATTTACAAGGTTAGCACTGAATACTTTTCCGATATTTCCAAATTGTCTTGAAGTATAAATTCCCGCATTAACACCTAATTGCAAGAATTTCTCCTTTAGGGCGATCGAGTTTTGGATAGTTGCCAGCATCCCGATGTTATCTGCTTCGGTTCTGGACATAAAATTTCCCATCTCGGAAACACCTCGAAAAAAATTACCTGCCCCAATCACTACCGCTATCTGAAATCCATGTTCATGAATTTTAATAATTTCACGAACAATTTCGGTAACAACATCATTGGAAAGTCCAAAAGGGCGATCACCCTGAAGGATCTCACCACTTAATTTTAATAATATTCTTTTTGGTTTAGAATTCATTGACGTTTTATTTAGGATTAACTTGTCTGTTTTTCAAACCACTGAGTTCTCGGAGGACACTGATAGAAATACGAACCTTAAATCATTTCTCCGTGTTCTCTATAGTTCATTAGATATATTTATTGCGAGTGCGATTGCTTTTTTCTGATTTATCTACCAATTTCGTAACGGGAAAAACGATTGATCTTGATATTTTCACCAAAAGTATTAATGGCGTCCTTCAAAAGCTGGTCAATGGTGATATCTTCATCCATAATAAGTGGCTGGTCCAACAAGCAGTTTTCCTTAAAGAATTTTTTCAATCTACCTTCAACTATTTTTTCCACGATATTATCCGGTTTGCCGGAGTTAAGTCCCTGGGCTCGATAGATTTCTTTTTCTTTCTCAATGAGTGCCGGGTCCACGTCAGTGTGTGTGATTCCGATAGGATCAGTTGCTGCGATATGCATTGCGATTTTCTTTGCCATCTCTACGAATTTTTCGTTACGGGCAACGAAATCGGTTTCACAGGACAATTCAAGCAGAACACCCAATTTTGCACCGGCATGTATATATGAATAGATGATTCCATCGGCAGCATCACGAAGTGCTTTTTTCTCCGCTTTTGCGATTCCTCTTTTGCGAAGAAGATCCACGGCTTTTGCGATATCTCCATCAGTTTCTTGAAGGGCTTTTTTGCAATCCATCAAACCAACATTTGTTTTATCTCGTAATTCTTTTACATCTTTTGCGGTAATTTTCATGAAAACTCCAACGTATTTTTATTTTTGGTGGACAAGACCCATATGAATTTTTAGTCCTCTTTTTGAAGAAAAAGTTTTTTTACAGACAGGGCATTCAAAAGTTTCAGGTTCTTTTTTTACTTTCTCTTTTTTAATTTTTTCTTTTTCGGGTTTAGTTTCTTTTTTTATTTTGCTTGGTTTGTCATCCGTTATTGGTTTACTCTCTGCAATTTTTTCTTCTGCAATTTTTACTTCAGCAACTTTTTCGGGAGCAATATTTTCTTCTTTGGGAAGTTTTTCGTTTGGTACGGTTTTTTCGATAGATTTCTCTTCTGCAATTTCTTCTTTTTCTTTTCCGCCCGTCATTTCGGTAACGGTAATATCAGCACCTTCTGAATCAAGTTGTTTTCCTTCAAGAATTGCATTCGCCATTATATCCGTAAGCAGATGGAGGGATTTCATTGCATCATCATTTGCTGGAATGACAAAATCTATTCCATCGGGATTACTGTTTGTATCCACCAAAGCAACGATGGGAATTCCCAATTTCTGAGCTTCCTTCACTCCGATCTCTTCGTGATTTGTGTCTGTGATAACAACTGCGGAAGGGATGGATTCCATTTTTCGAACGCCACCGAGGATATCCAATAATTTATTGTATTTCCTTTCCATTTTCAGGGCTTCAAGTTTTGTGTATTTGTTGATTTCACCCGAATCAACAAGATTCTCGAATTCATCGAGATTTTTGATACTTTTACGGATGGTGTTTATATTTGTCAGCAAACCACCGTACCACCGTTTTGTAATATAAAATTCACCGCATTTTTCAGCAGCTGATTTGGTAGATTCGGCAGATTGTTTTTTTGTTCCGACAAATAAGACGTGTTTGTTTTTTCTTGCTAATTCCCTAAGGAAATAGTAGGCTTGGTTGATTGCTTCTAAAGTTTGCTTAAGGTCAATTATGTGGATTTTACTTCTTCGCATGAAGATGTATGGTGCCATTTTAGGATTCCATCGGCTTGTTTTGTGACCAAAATGGACTCCCGCCTCAAGCAAACTTCTCATTGATGTTACGTTCATTCACTTTCCTCCAACGGTTAGTTGTACTTATACCGATTTAAATTTTGCGTTTATATCCTGATCTGTTGTTGTAAACAATAAGAACACCGTTTGCAAATATCGGCTTAAGTTATTTTGTTTTATTTTAATTTAATTAATAAATTCTTTATCGCTTAGAATGCTGGAATCTTTTGCGTGCTTTTGCGTGTCCGTATTTTTTACGTTCCACCACGCGAGCATCACGTGTAAGAAGACCATCTTTCTTCAAGATTGGTCGAAGATCAGGATCATATTCAATCAAAGCTCTGCTAATTCCAAGTCGAATAGCACCAGCCTGACCGCTGAGTCCGCCGCCTTCTACATTTACATACAAATCAAAATTATCAGATTGTTTAATTAATGTAAAAGGACGCTCCACACTCATTTCAAGAGTTTTGCGTTTTAAATAATCGCCCATTTTCATTTTGTTTATGATACGTTTTCCAGTACCTTTTGAAATTCTTACTCTTGCTACGGAACTTTTTCTTCTGCCAACCGCACTAAAATATTGCATTGATTAACTCCTGTTTATATATCAAAATAATTTTTGTAGTAATAATTGAAATTAAACCTCAATTTTCTCCGGTTTTTGAGCAATATGAATATGTGAATCACCCACAAATAATTTTAAACGATTCATCATTAATTTTCTCAGCTTATTTTTTGGAAGCATACCACGAACAGCGTGCCTGATGATTGCTGTAGGATCTTTTTTCTGCAGATCTTTGTATTTAACAGTTTTTAAACCACCCGGATAGCCGGAATAAGATGTATATTCCTTTTTCTCTTCCTTGTTGCCTGTTACTTTGATCTTTTCCACATTTGTGATTACAACGAAATCGCCCATATCCAAAAATGGTACGTAATCAGGTTTATTTTTCCCTGATAACATCATCGCAACCTTAGTTGATAAACGCCCCAAAACTTTGCCTGTGGCATCTATTTGAAACCATTTATGTTCAATATCTTGTTTTTTGGGCATAAAAGTCTTCATCCAAACTCCTTAACAATATGCATTTTACACAATATTATATACTTTTTTTATTTTCTATATGATCGGGTTTAAGTAAAAGCCAATAAATTTAACAGCGTATTTCATTGTCAAGTTTCGCTAACCAACACACGGGGCGGTATGGATGAGCGTAAAAATTTATTTCCCAAATAAGAAAAATATTTTTCACAATATTTGACAAACTTATTTGCCCCATATCAATCCGACACAAAATATAAAGCGTGAAATTATTAAAAAATTATAGGAATATTATGGGAGTTAATTTATTTGGTTTTTTGCCAAATGCAGTTTGTAAAGTTAGGGGAAATCATCTTGAAATTATTTGCCAAATTAAATAAAAACCTCATTTCCCTTCTCCCTTTTCCCATTTCACCCAATCTGTCTTTCATTC
>JAYEKN010000199.1:7737-12075 GCA_034661015.1 Candidatus Cloacimonadota bacterium | reverse complement strand
AATTTTATTTCATTCGATACAAAATGAATTAGGAGAAATTGATGAACAAATTTCACGAAGTTCTAACAGAACAACTTTCCAGAGAATCAAGTTTTATAAATGACAATGGAGATTTGAAAAAATTTGTTATCATTGATGCAGCTTACAATATAAATCCCAGATTAATTGAACTATTGATCGAAATTGATGAACTTAAAAATAAATTCTTCATACAAATAAAGAACCATTGGGTTTTCGATATTAATTTGTTTGTTCAATATATGGAGAACAAAAACTTTCTGAAAGACAGCTACACAAGATACAAAAATAAAATCGGTTTGAATATTGGCGGGAAATTCTTAAACCAACGAAATGAAGTTTCTCTTGTTTGGCCGTTTAAAGAACTCACCTTAAAACAGCAAAAGGAAATTCTTCTGCAAATTCTAAATAAAAACCAATTATATGTTAATCTCTCTTCAATTGATGATGAGGATTTCAAAGTATCTGACGATGATAAAGAACTTACAAAAGAGTTCTACAAAATAGAAAATGAACAAAAATCCACTCAAATGGAAATGGGTTTATAGTTATGAACGACATTAATAAAAATAATTCAAATAATAACCTGCAAAAATTTTCAAATTTTGTGATATTCCAAACTGAGAATGGAAAAGTAAACATTGATGTGTTTTTTCGCGATGAAACTCTGTGGTTAACGCAAAAACTGATCTTTGAACTTTTTGAAAAAGGCAGGTCAACTATAACCGAACATCTGCATAAAATATTTGCAGAGGGTGAATTAGATGAAAAACAGGTGTGTCGGAATTTCCGACATACCACAAAACACGGTGCTGTAAAAGGTAAAACACAAAAAAAGAAATTAAATATTACAATCTCCGCGCAATTACAGCCGTAGGTTATAGAGTAAATTCGCACAGAGCGATCGAGTTCCGTAAATGGGCAAGCGAGATTCTGCTAATAAGTTGATAAGGTAATAATATGGAAAATAAGTCACAACTAATAATTTACAAAACCGAAGACGGCAGAACAAAGCTTGATGTTAGATTGGAAGATGAAACTGTTTGGCTCACGCAAAAACTTATGGCAAAATTGTTTCAGACAACTGTCCCAAATATTAATATGCATCTAAAAAGTATTTTTGATGAAGATGAACTTGAAGAGAAAGCAACTATTAAGGATTTCTTAATAGTTCAAAAAGAAGGTAATCGAGAAGTAAAAAGAAAACAAAAATATTATAATCTTGATGCAATTATTTCCGTTGGTTATCGCATTAAATCGCAGATTGCAACTCAATTCAGAATTTGGGCAACTCAACGCTTAAAAGAATATATTGTAAAAGGTTTCACATTGAATGATGAGCGTTTCAAAAAAGGTAATTCGATGAATTACTTTAAGGAACTTCAAGAAAGAATTCGGGAAATCCGTTTATCGGAGCGTTTCTTCTATCAGAAAATAAAAGATATTTACACTACTAGTATAGATTACGATTCAAAAAATGAAAATACAATCAAATTTTTCAAAATCGTTCAAAATAAATTGCTTTGGGCAATAAGCCAACAAACAGCAGCTGAACTTGTTTATCGGCGAGTAGATGCAACTTTTCCGCTATTGGGAATGCAATCTTATGATAAAGAATCAAATATATCTGTTCGTAAAAGTGATGTTGTTATTGCCAAAAATTATTTGAATGAAGATGAAATTAAATTGCTTGGTTTACTGGTAGAACAATATCTTGCATTTGCAGAGACAATGGCACAGCAGAAAACTCCAATGTATATGGAAGATTGGATTGAACGGCTTGATGTAATATTACAAATGAACGGAAGAGAGTTGCTTAATAATGCTGGGAAAATCAGTCATCAGATGGCAAAAGAAAGAGCTGAAATTGAATTTAATAAATACAAAGATAAATTAAAAGAGATTAAATTTGAGCAGAATCTCAAAGAGTTGGTGCAGGATATAAAAAAGTTGAAACCTAATCCTAAAAAGATAAAAGATAAAAAATAAGTTCAAGGAAACACTATTAAAACAGAATGAAAATGGGCTTAACCCGCCGTTGGCGTGGCAGCTGCCAAACATTAGCAGCAATTCAGTAATAGACAAAATATTAATTTTATCCGGATTTTATTTATTTGACGTAATATTCTGGACAAAATTCAATCGAACAAATTACAACCTGCTATAAACGATTTCCCCATCAACTAAAGTTAAATATGATTTCGCCTGAAGCCAAAATGTTGAATCATGTTCTGTATAATCGTCAATCACGATAAGGTCGGCAAATTTTCCGGGTACAATAGAGCCAAACTTATCTTCCTGACGGGAAGCTTTTGCAGCCCAGATCGTGTAGGCACGAATCGCTTCTTCGGTGGTGATTTTTTGTTCCGGAATCCAACTCGGATTGGAAGGCTCGTTTCGGCTTTTTCTCTCAATCGCTGCATAAATCCCTAAAAAGGGATTATGACTTTCCACCGGAACATCCGAACCGAATCCAAAAACAGCACCGCTATCTATTAGAGAACGGAAAGGGTAACAATCCTTTCCATGTTCCGATAAGTTTTGATCATTAAATTTTGCATCCATCCTAATATGAATCGGCTGTAGTGCGGAATAAATATTGTGTTTCGCCACCCTTTTCACATCTTCCGGCAAGACGCATTGTAAATGCTCGATTCTGTAAAACAGGTCTTTATCCTCCAAATCGGGATGTTTTTGCGCGCGTTCAATCCCATTGATCACAATCGAATTGCAGCGATCTCCTATCGAATGAGTCAAAACAGAAATTCCATTTTTACCGGCTTTAACTAACAAATTATAGAATTCATCCTCACTACGTACAAGAAAACCGTAATTATCGGGTTCACCTTTGTAGGGATGATACATGAAAGCAGACCGTGAACCGATCGAACCATCCATAAAAATTTTCAATCCGCCGATAGTTAGCCAATCATCTCCAGTATATGATTTTACACCCCTCGCAATCATTTCATCAAACATTTCTAACGGGAAATGCCAGCAGACACGCATATTCAATTCATTTTTTTCTCTAAGAGATTTGAATAAATTATATGCACCTTCATCCTCTATGCTGTGCAAACCGGTCAACCCAAATTTATGTGATTCCCAAATTGCTTCTTTCACCAATCTCTCCTTTAACTCCGTTTGTAGCGAAGGTTGTGCGTCTGAAATCAATAACCAAGCGCGCTCATACAGAAAACCATTTAATTCCCCGTTGGCAAAATATCCAATCGAACTCCCTTCAGGTAATTTTGTTTTGGATGTAATACCCATTTTTTCCAGAGCAACCGAATTACAAAGAAAGGAATGCAAATCTTTACTGGAAAGAGAAACGGGTGTGTCCGGAAATATTTCATCAAGAAAATATCTATCGAATCCATTTTCTAATTTTAACAAATTTTTTTCCCACCCTTTTCCACTTATCCATTCCATCTTACCGACATGTTTTTTTTTGTATTCAAGCAATCTTTTCTCCATTTCAGAGATAGATGTGCAGCCGGAAAGGTCTGCTCTTATTTTGGAAGAAGCATAACTGACAAAATGAGTATGAGTATCAATAAAACCGGGTAAGAGAATTTTTCCATCTAAATTAATTTCTTCGTAGTATTTTGGTAAGTTTGCCTTAAAATTAGACAGTTTGCCTACAAATTTTATTTTGTTTCCTTCCACAAAAACTGAATTTGCAAATGGCTTTTGGGGGCTTTGGGTTAAAACTTTTCCGTTAGAAAATAGTATATTCATAGAATTATTATAATAAAAATGGAGCGGGTAACGAGATTCGAACCCGCGACCGTTAGCTTGGGAAGCTAATACTCTACCACTGAGTTATACCCGCTCTTATGGTTTGTTTTTCTGTCGGTTACTGATCTTTTAATTTTGGTCAAATATGGAGATATCCACATATTTCGTCAATTATTTTGGGAAGAATACTTTTTCCGTATTACGCTTTTCTAAAGCATTAATAATATCGTTTTGGAAAAACGAATTACGTGTATTACGCTTTTCTAAAGCGTTCTTCAAATTACCATTTTGGAAAAACGAGTTACGTGTATTACGCTTTCCCAAAGCGTTCTTCAAATTATCGTTTTGGAAAAAAGAGTTACGTGTATTACGCTTTTCCAAAGCGTTCCTCAAATTACCATTTTGGAAAAACGAGTTATGTGTACTACGGTTTTCTAAAGCGTTCCCTTTTACCATTTTAAAAAATTTATTTCACATAATCCGGTAAAGTTACTTTTATCCATTCATCTTTAAAATAGCCGAAATGACTGAAAATTATTTGATCAGTTAGATCACAGATCGAAGTTGCTCCAAATATCT
>JAYEKN010000199.1:0-7637 GCA_034661015.1 Candidatus Cloacimonadota bacterium | reverse complement strand
CCATTTTAAAAAATTTATTTCACATAATCCGGTAAAGTTACTTTTATCCATTCATCTTTAAAATAGCCGAAATGACTGAAAATTATTTGATCAGTTAGATCACAGATCGAAGTTGCTCCAAATATCTGCATTGTTTTTCCGTCTGAGCTGGGAATTGATTGATAAAAATAATCACTCTTATTCGTTTTTTGGTAGAAGTTCGGATAATATTTTCCATTGGGAGCCAAAAAATCTATGATGTCTCTTGCCTTATCAAAATCTATATTTCCATAATTCGTCAGGAGCAATTTGTTCAGTGCGTCATATCGCCACTGAGAATCATCAACATGCTTTGACAAGACTTTTTCACTCCAATCGTTCATTGCAAAAAATCTCATTTGAGGAGCAACAAAATTATTGGTTGATAAAACACAATCATCCTTATTTTCCCGCTGGGGAGCGAAATAATATGAATGGGGAAGAGCTTTCGCCGTATGAGATGAATCAATAAAACCTGTAACAGCAAACATACTGTCCCGGTAAGGTTTATCGAAATTTGCAAACAATTTTTTGTTAAAAGTTAAAAATGTATCCGGGTATTCAAAATTGTGCCATCTCGCAACCAATCCGGCGGAAATTTTCGATTTCAAATTTTTCTCAATGAATGCACTATCCGGAAGCAAGTTTTTCTTAAATAAATAATCGGACGGATAATCAAGTGGATCTATTTCTACTTCAGGTTTCATACCTGCTTCCACGATTACAGCCTCATCGTTTTTCCCATCTGCAATTGAATATAACCAGGTTACTCCTCGATTAGCATTTTCGATGATCTTTACAGCAGAATCAGCAGAGGTGGCATTATGTCCGACATGCCGAACCAAAAGCAAT
The DNA here is from genome assembly GCA_034661015.1 of Candidatus Cloacimonadota bacterium. NCBI lineage: Bacteria > Pseudomonadati > Candidatus Cloacimonadota > Candidatus Cloacimonadota bacterium. The sequence goes on along the minus strand of JAYEKN010000199.1, from coordinate 6,767 downwards.
GAGTTAAATCCCGGATTTTTAAAATTCACATTTGCTCCCACAACCATATCCACTCCTGCGGCAATTCCATCGCTGTTCATCGCAGTAATAGAACCCACAAATCCGGGGGCAGTTACAGCCACCATAGGCAGACGTTTTTTCTCGTTTTTCTGAGAATCAGGATTATAGATGATCATACACGCTGTTTTCTGAAAAACATCTTCTGTGGGAAACATAAAATCCCTGCCGTAATAATGCTTCCCGTCCACAGTAGCATTCCCGAAAACTGAAAACGCATTACATAATATTGGCATCCGAAGAGGATGAACTTCTATACCCGGGACACGCTTCCATAAACCCTCTACATTGTAAACGATTGAAAGGATATAATCAATTCCAACATTAAGGGTAAATATATCGTCAAAGGTTACTTTTGAATTGGGATTTGCTTTTTTACAACCATCAACAATTCCTTTCATCTCATCTAAGAGTTCTTGAGGAATTTCTTTGCTCATTTTTTTATCATTCCGCTTAATATCATTCATAAACATTTCCCAAAAAATGTTTTTCGATTTTTTGGACATTCCCGGATTCAAAAATGCTGGTATGATCCCATTTAAAAAATCGTCTGTCATCAAGTGAATTTTATCATAAGCCAATCTGCCAAGCAAAAATCCCATCTGATAGCCTGTTCCCTCAACGTAATAAATTGCTTTTTTCTTTTTACTTTCGTAATTATTGGCGGTTTTGCTAATGGCTTTCATTCCCCTTTTTCCTTGAAAAGTGGTTAGTTCTACTATTTTATATCCATCCTTTTCAAACGCAGAATCCAATTCGTGCAAAGAATTTTTGGGGAAATTTAAACTTGTAACCCCTTCTTCTATCAACACAGAACTTTTTTTCACTCCGTAATATTTTGAGCACCCGCTAACCAGAATTGCCACAAACAAAAAAACCATAACACTTACTTTACTTAAATTTCGATTTTTCATCCTTTATTCTCCATTTGTAAAATTTTAATTATGTTGCAAATCGTGATTGTTTTAGTCAATAATTTTATGATAAAATTGACAAATTGCTTTCAATTAGAAGCTTTATGAAAAAATGATAAGGATTTATTATGAAAATCATTCACAAACACAATGTTCCGCAGGATTATGCAAAGCAAAAAATCGAAAATAATTTCACCGATTTAATTAGTAATTTACCGAACGGAATCAAGATAAAAAAGATTGAGCGATGGTGGAACGACTATGAACTTGATTTCTCCTTTAAAGTTTATAAGGGATTTTTCAGTCTTCCAATATCCGGTAAGATCATCGTGGAGAAAGAAGCTGTTGTTTTCGATATCGAATTACCTGCTCTAATCTCGGAGGATATGATTAGGGAAGTGATTGCAGAAAATCTTAAGGATTTATTTTAAATTTTGAGCACATTTTTTAGCAACTCACAAAACTAACAATTTGATTATATAGTTTTAGTGTCCAGCGGGAAAGTGATGTTTGTGCAAATATTTTCCACAGAATAATTCAACGCAGAAGTACACTGAGGCAGCAGAAAAACCCCTGTTGAATATTAAAATACAAAGCATTCAACGGGGCAGGCGCTTATATTACACTTTTTACAATAAATTTTATCTTGCGAAAATCAATTTTAATCTGCGTTCATCTGCGTCCAATCTATACTTTAAGAGTCAACCATTGCGGAGGTGTGGATAAACAACATCCATCAACCATACGCAAGGTTTCAGTATTTCTCAAACTATTTTTTTACATCTTGTCGTCGTAATCCACTTTTTTAGTTTTCATTTCTTCTCTTTCGATTTGTTCCAATTCTGTAAGAACTTCTTTCAGCATAAGTGCTTTTTCTCGATAGGGTAGAAATGAACTTTTGAATCCGTTAATTATCAAATTCTTTATTTTCGGGTAATCAAAATTGTAATGCTCTACTGCCAGCATAAATTCATTTGTAATATCTGTGTTTGAAATAAGTCTATTGTCCGTGTTGAGTGTAACTCGCAAACCCAGGTCATAGAAAATTGAAAGCGGGTGCCTTTCATAAGAAGAAACAGTGTGAGTATCCAAATTACTCTTCAAGCAAATTTCAATGGGGATACGGTGATCATTTACATAATTTAGCAAATCTCCATCCTCAATGAGCCGCGTTCCATGACCAATTCTGTGAGCACCGCAATAATGAATTGCCTGATGAATGCTTTCAGGTCCATAACCTTCGCCCGCGTGGATGGTTATATTCAAGTTATTTTTTAGAGCAAGATCAAAAGCCTCCCGATGCTCTTTTGCCGGAAAGTTCATCTCTTGTCCAGCCAAATCAAATCCAAGCACTCCCTTATTTTTATAGGTGGTTGCCAAACTTGCAAGACGAACCGAAATTTCCGGACTCATATTTCTCATTCCACAAAATATTAGACCTGTTGTGATATTGAAATCTCTTTCCGCTTGTTTTAATCCATCCAAAACAGCATTCGAAACCGCAGTTAGTCCAAGCCCTTTATTCGTATGTAAGAGAGGGCAATATCTGATTTCCGTGTAGCGGATATTTTCTTTTGCTGAATCCTCTGCCAATTCATAAGCAGACCGAAATAAACTTTCCTCAGTCTGTAAAACCGACAAAGTTATGGCAAAACCTTCGAGATATTCTTCCAAACTTGCTGCATTTTCACCGGAGATTTTCCTTTTAAGTTCTTTAATTTTTGTAGAGGGAAGTTTGACCTTGTCTTTTTCCGCTAGTTCCAAAATCGTTGAGATTCTTACCGAACCGTCAAGATGGACGTGCAAATCCGTCTTAGGCAATTTCATAATTAATTCTTTTGTCATTTTCATGTTACAAATCCTTTTCTATTACTCTTTTTCTTTATATTTTTCTACTAATTCTTTGATCTTTTTATCTTCCCAATCTTGCCCTAAAAACAAATGGGTTCCAAACGTATTGAATCCGTGAATTACTAATCCTATCCCCCACCCGAGAAGAGGCCAATAAAACCACCATGTTCCTTTTGATGTGAAATAATTGAGTAAAAACAAACCAACATTCACAAGAATAAATACAATCAAATGAGAATAAAATCCTTTTATCTCTTCCACTCTTTTCTTCGCTTTGTCATAGAGTTGTTCATCATTCATTTTTTTTCTCCTTTGTTTTGTCTGAATTTTTATTAAACAATGAAATTCACAACAGATTTTTTATATCTGCGATAAGATTATCCGATTTTTTTTTTGAACCGCTTTCAGCGATAATTCGCATAATCGGTTCTGTGCCGGATTTTCGAATATGAATCCAAAATTTTTTGTCAATAATTTTCAATCCGTCTGTTGTATCAAATTTTTGATTGGGATATAATTTCTTTATTTTTTCCGAAAAATTAAGAAAATCAAAATCATCACTAATGGGGGTTTTTGTCTTTCTAATTACATAAACTGGAATTTCGTTTGCAAGTTCAGAAACCGATTTCTCGCTTTTCACTAAAGATGAGAGGATCAAAGCCATCCCCATTGGAGCATCTCTGGTAAAATGTAAATCAGGAAAAATAATTCCACCATTTCCTTCGCCACCGATTGCACAATTATTTTCTTTCATCTTTTCCGCCACATTGATCTCACCAACTTTTGAGCGAAAAACTTTAACCCCGTATTTTTCTGCAATATCATCCGACGCCATAGATGAAGAAAGGTTTGTGGCAATATTCCTTTTTATTATTCCCAATTTTACAATTTGAGAGAGGATATAATCCTCAGAAAGCAAGAGAGAATATTCTGTGCCAAGTGCCTTACCATTTTCTGAAACAATGGCTAATCTATCTACATCCGGATCTGTGGCAAATCCGACATCAGCATTTGTGTCTTTTACCAATTCCTCAAGTTTGATTAGATTCTCAGCAGTCGGTTCGCCAACCCGCGAAAAAATTCCGGTTGGTTCAGAAAACAATTCTGTGACTTCACAGCCCAATTTTTCCAACAGTTTGGGTGAACACAATCCCCCTGCTCCATTTGTGGAATCAATTACGACTTTAAATTTTCTCTCCTTTATCGCTTCCAAATCAATTAGATCCAAATTCATAATACTTTGAATATGACGATCAATCGCAGTTTCATCGGAACTTAATTGTCCTATATCTTTCCATTTTTTTTCGCAAATCTCTGAATCTGCAATTGCCCAAAATTTTTCGGATTGCTTCTCAGTAAGAAACGTTCCCGAATCATTAACCAATTTTAAAGCATTCCATTCCGGCGGATTGTGGCTCGCAGTAATTGCAAGTCCGCCCACAGCATCGGAATTTTCCACAGCAAGCAGAATAGTTGGAGTGGGGCAAATCCCCAGATCTACAACATCGCAGCCAACAGACATCAAGCCGGCAGAAACCGCATTGAAAAACATTTTTCCGGTTGTGCGAGAATCGCGCCCCACACAAATTTTCCCCTTTCCGCAAAATGTTCCAAATCTTTTTGCAAAGCCGAGAATCCGATCAACCGTTAATGATTCTCCTACTATTCCCCGAATTCCGGAAACACTTTTCATCAATTTCGTCATAAATATTTCTCCAGTTCGTAAATTATTTTTTATTTCGTGAAATCGTAATTTCGCGTGTTTTTTTATCTAATATTTTAAATTTTACGGTGATCAGATTATCCGGTAAAAATGATTTTGCAATTTCATACCATTCGATGAAAACAACTCCACTTTGGTTGAGAAAATCTGAAAATCCAATATTTTCCAATTCCAATTCGTTCTCAATTCTATAAAGATCAAAATGAATGAAAGGAATTTTCGCTTCATATTCATTCATTATTACAAAAGTCGGGCTTGTTACAAAATCCTTACAATTCAATGCTTCTGCCACTTGTTGCACAAAAAAAGTTTTTCCCGCACCAAGCTCACCTTCCAGCCCGATTACATCACCAATTTTAAGAATTTGCGAAAATCCGGCAGCAATTTTTTGCGTTTCTTCCGGAGAATAAGCAATAAATTTTGTTTCTTTCTGTAAATGTATGCTTTTCAAATCCATTTTAGAATAAAATATCCGTAATATTTTTCTTGCTTAAAAAAAATTCAACTTGAATCAATCGGCCAGCCAGCGGATTAACTCAAGTTTTCTACTTTTTTGTGGTTAAAGTCGCAATCGGCAGAATCATCTCATCCATCGAAATGCCACCATGTTGATATGTTCCGTGGAACTTTTTCTTATATTCGTTATAATCGGTGGGATAGACGAAATAATAATCTCCTTTTGCAAAAATAAAGCTGTCAACCAGTCCAGCAGCCGGAATTCCGATTTTGCCCAAATCATTGATTCGCATTGCATGATTTTCATCACAGGAAACATTTCTTCCATGTTTGGATCGCAATCCGGGTGTAGCTTTTTTATCGGAAATCACTTTGGAAGCATGTTCAACTTTTATGGAACCATGATCAGTAGTAATAAAAACGGTTGCATCCTGTTTTGCAATTAATTTCAACGATTTATAGAGATTAGAATTTAGAAACCAGATTTTCGTCAATGAACGTAACGCTCGGTCATTAGGAAGCATCTCTCGCAAAACTTCATCTTTAAAACGATGGTGTAAAAGCATATCAAGAAAATTATAGACGAGCACAATAAATCTCTCGTTTTTATAACTCGGTATTTTTTTTGTTACATACTCCCCCTCTTCCTGATTAAGAATTTTTGTATATTTTGACCCTTTGGGAAGCGAAACGTTTTTTCTCTTCATTAAATCATCAACAAGGAAATGCTCATACCTGTTTCTACTTGTCTCGGGGCTATCATCACCTTGCCAATATTGAGGAAATCTTTTTGCAATATTTTTTGGCAGCATTCCGGCAAAAATGGCATTTCGTGCATAGGGCGTAGAGGTGGGCAGAATGGAAAGATAATAGGAAATATCCACATTAAAAAGTTCTTCAAGATATGGTCGAATAGCCAAAAGTTGATCTGCTCGCAAACAATCGAGAACAATAAAATATGTGGGTTTTTTCTTTGAAATTTTCGGGATCACATATTTTTCGACGATATTGTGAGACATCGCATATTTGTTTTCCTGTACAAAATTTACGTAATTAGATTTGATGAAATTTGAAAATTCAGAATTGAAATTTTTCCGCTCGTAGCTATGAATCTGAAGCAGGTCATCGTAATTCAAATTATCAAGTTTAATATCCCATTCCACGAAACTCAGGAATATCTCAAACAAATCTTCAAGTTCCGGTTGGGTAAACATTTTTCGGTTATACCACGCAGAAAATTTTGCATATTCTTCACCGGTTCGCTCTCGCCGTATCTCTTCTGACATAACGATTTTTTTCAGAGACATCAAAACTTGATTCGGGTTGATAGGCTTGATAATATAATCGGATATCTGGTGCGAAATCGCTTTGTTCATCAAACCTTCTTCCTCATTTTTTGTAACCATTACAATCGGAAGAGTTTCATTTAGTTTTTTTATCTCGGTCAAAGTTTCGAGTCCGTCCAAACCGGGCATCATCTCATCAAGGAGAACGATGTCAAAATTGTTTTCTTCCACGAGTTTTATCCCGTCGTTTCCATTCGAGGAGGTGGTTATGCGATAATTTTTTTCTTCGAGAAAGAGAATGTGCGGTTTCAACATCTCAATCTCGTCGTCAATCCATAATACTTTTATTTCTTTCATTTTTACTCCATAAATTTATTTGCGATTGTATCGCTCTATAAAATTGTTTTTAAATTCTAAAAAAGTTTCATCCTCTATTGTTTGGCGAGCCAGACGAATCAATTCATTGTAAAAAGTGAGATT
>JAYEKN010000198.1 GCA_034661015.1 Candidatus Cloacimonadota bacterium | reverse complement strand
CATAACCGTATTGACTAAATTTATCGTATCTCCAGTCATAAGGGTAGCTGCGGGCCAGGCATAATTATTTGCAAAGGTGCAGTTTACTATATTCTTTTTTCCTCCTCCGGGTATGCCTATTGCTACGGTACATGCTTCTGCTACATTGTTTACAAATAGGCAGTTGAACATATCAAACCAAAGACTATCCGAGCCACTACCGATTTGGACTGTATATGGAAAATAGTCTTGATTACTGCAGTTAGAAATTACACAATTCTCCCATAAACCGTTTTCTTCAGTAATATAATCCACAACTACCCAGCCTTCGTCGTTTCCTCCGGTGGAGTGATTATTATCGAATATACAATTCTTTAACTCACCATATTGCCAAGATTGACACCAAATCCCAGCGATTGCTCCAAAGGTATTATTGCGGATTATTACATCACTTAAATAAAAATTATCCGCTGGATTCATAATCATGTTGGCTATTGACATTTCAATTGGATTAGTCATATTCTCTACCATTATATTCTTTATAATTACATTTATGCCTTCATTAATCAGAAAACCTCTTGGTGATTCAGAAATATTATGCATAGTAAAATTCTCAAACCTTATCTCTTGCTGCTTAGATGCAATCATCATTGTTGAACTTTTTTCCATAAAATCATTCTCAAGAATAGTGTTCTCGCGTGATTCTCCGATTAACGGAACGTGAGATTTTAAACTAATGGGAAAGATTTGATTATTATCTGCATGGGAGTATATTCCGTCTTCCACATAAACAGTTTTAGGATCTATTGTATCACTTACTATTTTATGCATTGCCCAGGAAATTGTTTGCAAAGGTTCCTGAGGGCTAAAGCCACTGTTATTATCATCTCCGGAAGTTGATACATAAAGATCATGATTAACCTGTTCCAACCAGGTGTGCTCAATATCAAAATATAAATTGGATTGAGAGTTACCATGACCATTTGTGAAAACAAAATATCCCAATGGATCTGCTACTGTAAATGTATCTACATTCACATATATTTCCCCGGCTGCATAAGCAGCAATATCACTCCCGGTGCCTGCATAATTATTATAGATATTGCACCTGTTATCCTCATCGAATTCTACATTACAAGGATTAGTATATCCTGTGTAACTAATTCCAATACCACCGGCTGCATTTGCATAATTATTTATTATTTCCAGCCCTGAAAGATAAACATTCGATTTATGTATCTCAATCCCCCCGCCAACACTTGCGTTATTGTTAAAAATTTTACAATTTTTAATATATACATTTAATGGATTGGCAGAATTAGTACTATATATTTTTATTCCCCCACCTATATAATCATCTACATATATACTATAATCGCCACAGCCATTTGTTATGGAAAACCCTTGAATAAGAGCAGTTTCGTGATTTTCAAGACAAATACAGCTGGCTTCCTGTTGTCCGTTTATGATAGTGGAGTCAATGTAACTCTCATCTCCGGTTATCATCTCCAAACTTATAAGGGTTAAATCTTTTCCGTTAAAATTTATATTTTCATAATAGGTTCCCGGATGAACGAGAATCGTATCTCCATCCGAGGCTGCATTAATTCCGTCCTGAATTGATAAATAATTTCCACCACCATCTATATCTACAATTATGGTTTCGCGGTTGCTTTTTTGCTTCGAGCCGACATCCGTTTCGTTACTTTTAGATTCGAAGGATTTTTGCTTTTGTTTTGAATCAACATTTTTTTTGTTCCGGATCAATCCAAATGGATCTTTATTTCGAATCGAATTTACATTCAATCCATTACTTTTCGACTCAAAGGTAGTGCTGTGTAAAGAGAGGGATGTAAATAAAAGTATGGTTAATATATAAAAAAGTTTTTTTTGTTTCATAATAGATTTCCTTTTTTGTTCGACTCTTTCAGAGTCTTTTTTTATTTTTTTCATTGCTACCGATTTCATCGGCAGTTATTCATATTTGACACCTTCAGTGTCTTTTGTAATATAAATCTGACAGGTAAAATCTTATCCAAATATTTTGCCATTAATTTCTTGAATGCCAAAATCCGCCAGCGGGCGGAAGGGTCAGGGTGAGGTCGAAACCCAAAAACTTTGCGAAAGTTATAGCTTGTCATATTAGATGAAAGAGCCGATTTGATCTGATAACCTTCAATACACGATTTATTTGGCAGCAAAACTTTCGCAAAGATTAAAACACGAGAGGACTCGTGTTCTGCTTTCTTGAAAAACTCGAGTCGGACACCGTCTTTTGGGTTCGACTTGGGTTTTTTGTCACACGAACAAAATCCGAAAACTTTGTCCGCCAGCTGGCGGATTATAACCTCTCATCATTGATGAAAGAGCCGATTTGATCTGATAACCTTCAATACACGATTTGTTTGGCAGCAAAACTTTCGCAAAGATCATCACACGAAGAGACTCGTGTTCTAC
>JAYEKN010000197.1:1963-12091 GCA_034661015.1 Candidatus Cloacimonadota bacterium | reverse complement strand
ATCTCATCATAATTCAGAAATATGCGTGCAACCAATTTGTTAGCCCGTTTATAAACTATTGATTCAAGAACAAAATTATGCTCATTTATCACTGCCTCAATGTCTTCCGGGAAAATGTTTTCTCCACTCTGACCGATGATAACATTTTTTATTCGTCCTCTTATAAAGAGATAATTATTTTTTTTCAGGATTCCAAGGTCCCCTGTTTTGAACCAACCATCTTCAGTAAATACCTCTTTTGTGCGCTCCGGGTCTTTGTAATAACCTTTCATAACAGAATCACCCTTAACCAATATTTCTCCTATTCCCGATTTGCTGTCTTTTTTATCTATCTTGACCTGAATGCCTTTGAGCACAGTACCGGTAGAGCGATATTTCGTGTTTGATGGATTACATCCGGCGATTAAAGGTGAAGTTTCGGTAAGCCCATATCCAATCGCATAAGGAAATCTGGCATCCAATAAAAAACGTTCCACTTCCGCAGAAAGCAATGCTCCCCCTATTCCGAAAAAGTGAATTTTTCCTCCAAAAGAAGCATGCAGTTTTTTACCTGCTTTTTTGTGTAATAATTTTCTAAACAATGGAATCTTATAAACTGCTTTCAGCAAACGATTGTGCATAAACACAGGTTTAATTTTACGTTTAAAAATTTTTTCCATAATCAAAGGAACAGAAAGAATCATAGTGGGGTGAATTTGTTTCATTGCCGGCAAAAGAACACTTGCTGTGGGTGGTTTGCTCAAATAATAAACGCAGGCTCCCTGCATGAACGGGAGAATGAAACCGAGCGTGCATTCGTAAGTATGTGAAAGTGGAAGAATTGAGATGAGCCGATCTTTTTCACCAATATTTTGAATGCTAAGCGTTGCTACAGCATTGAAAACAATATTCTTGTGAGTTAACATTACTCCTTTGGAATGCCCTGTAGTGCCGGATGTATAAATAATCGCAGCCACATCATCTTCCTGAACTTCTTCCGGTATTATTCCGGTAAGCCGAAGGGCAAGTTCTTTTATTTTTGCAAATTCCTTGCTCCCATCAATGATAACCTGACGTAGTTTGTCCTTAGTAATTTCCAAGGGGATTAAACGAAGATCATCAATCAGGATAATTGTGGAAAGTGTCTCGAATTTAATTTCTGCAATCTTATCAGACAAGTGTTCGGAAATAAAAATTGCTTTGCATTTTGCATGCCGAAGGATGTGGTGAATTTCATTTTCATGAAATCCGGGAAGAATCGGTACTACAATCGCTCCCATAGTGGTAATGGCAAAATAAGCCACTCCCCAATTGGGATTATTTTCACTTAGAATCGCTACTCGATCCCCTCTAATAATTCCTTGGGAATTCATGAATTTCTTTAAGGATATTATTTTTTGATTTAATTCTCCATAGGTGAAAGGTTCTTCGTTCACCATAGAAAGAGCTGGGTTGTTTCCAAATTCCCGAACACTTCGATTCAGAACATGTTTTAAAGTTTGTTTCTTCAAATCATTCATTTTTCCACCAAAAGTATAATTTATTTTTACAGATTTATCAATCTGCCTGTATGCCGGATAATTATCCGGTTGGAAGTAGAAATGTAACGAGGATTTTATTGTCAAGTTTTTCATGTGAAGAGGTCGAAGTATGAAGCTGTTTGGGAGAATGGTCTGAGTTTTTGTTCAACATGTGAAAAAAATTTTGCATTAGTAACAATTTGTTATATTATAATAAACTAAAGAAATTGCTGAAAGGAAAGTATGAAAAAATATGATGTTATAATAATCGGTGCCGGGCCGGCCGGCATAGTTGCAGGAACAACCGGCAAAAAACAAAATCCCGAAAAATCATTCCTAATGATAAAAAAAGAAGAAAAAGGGCTTGTTCCTTGCGGAATTCCTTATGTTTTTCATGATTTGGATGAAATATCACAAAATGCGATGGGCCCAAAACCATTTATCGCTGCCGGTGGAGAAGTTTTGGTAGATACCGTAACCGAAGTAAATGCTGAAACCAAGAATGTTAAAACAGAATCCGGAAAAGAATTTTTATATGACAAACTTGTTTTTGCCACCGGTTCAGCTCCTATTGTTCCAAAATTTATCAAAGGTTATGATCTTGAAGGTGTTGAACTGATCAAAAAAAATTATAATTACATTGAGCAGTTAAAACAGAAAACAGATTCTGCCAAGAATATCGTCGTTATTGGTGGTGGATTTATCGGTGCGGAAGTTTCCGAACAGCTTGCCAAGTTTCCTGAGAAAAATGTTACACTAGTGGAAGCAGGAAAGCATTGCCTTTACAGAGCTTTTTCTTCAGATATCTGTATTCAAATTGATGAGGAATTAAAAAGCAGCGGGGTAAACGTTTTCACGGAAAAAAAAGTTGAAGAAATTTTAGGTGAAAATGGTCAAGTCAAAGGAGTAAAATTAGCCAACAACAAAATTATTCCCGCAGATATTGTAATTTCAGCTGTTGGTTACAAACCCAATGTGGATCTGGCAAAAAATACCGGATTATATATAAATAGCCAAGGAGCAATTCGAGTTGATAATTACCTTCGATCAAGCATTAAGGATGTTTACGCGGCTGGTGATGCAGCCGGAACAGTTGGATTTATTACCGGTAGAACAGATAATATTATGCTTGCATCTACAGGAACAGCAGAAGCCCGTGTTCTTGGTTACAACTTATTCACAATTAATCTCCTCAGAAATTTTGCAGGAACTTTATCTGTATTTTCCACTGAACTAAATCATAAAGTGTTTGCATCTGCCGGAGCAATCGAGCGAAGTGCAAAAGAGGCTAATATTGATTTTGTCATTGGAAAATTTCAAGATATCGACAGACATCCGGGCACTCTTTCCGGAGCAAGTAAAATAACCGTCAAACTCGCGGTAAATCCCAAAAATGGAGAAATCATCGGCGGTGAAATATGTGGCGGAAAATCTGTTGGTGAAATGATAAATGTTATCAGCCTTGCTATTCAAAAAGCAGTTACGGTTTATGAATTTATTTCATTTCAGGTTGGCACTCACCCGCTGTTGACAAACGCCCCGACAAAATATATACTCATTAAGGCAGCCGAAAATGCCGTTGAAAAAATTAACAAGCGAAATAATAATAGAATTGGAGATTGATATGAATAATAATGACAATAAAAGTAAATCAAAATATCTGAAAGAAAATCTTGCCGGTATAAAGCATAAATTGATCGTGCTAAGTGGCAAGGGCGGAGTAGGTAAAAGCACTGTTGCCGTAAATGTTGCGAATACTCTGGCTGATAAGGGATTCAAGGTCGGAATTCTTGATGTGGACATTCACGGTCCGTCTATTGCAAAACTGCTCGGTATCGAAGGAAAAGTTCTGATAAGCAACAAAGACGGCGATTTAGAAGCTATCAAAGTAAATGAGAATCTTTACGCACTCACAATCGCAGCTTTGTTAAGATCACCTGATGATCCTGTCATTTGGAGAGGACCTCTCAAAATGAAAATGATTAAGCAATTCCTCGGTGATATTAAATGGCCTCAATTAGATTTTCTGATAATAGATTGTCCCCCTGGAACCGGTGATGAACCACTTTCCTCTGTGCAAATTGTTGGTAACTTAGATGGCTCAATCATTGTTTCCACGCCACAAGACCTCTCACTCCTTGATGCACGAAAGACAATCAATTTTTCTAAGAAATTGAACGTTGAAATTCTTGGCATTGTTGAAAACATGTCCGGATTCAAATGTCCTCATTGCGGAGAAATGATAAATATTTTCGAAGGCATGGGTGTGAAAAAAGCAGCGGAAGATTTTGGCGTTGATATTTTAGGACAAATTCCCATTGATCCCAATATTTCCAAAACCGGTGATATGGGTGAGTCCTATATGAAAAATCATAGTGATGCAGAATCAGCAAAAGAATTTTCTAAAATAGCTGATGCCATTTTGGCTAAATTTGAATAACTGAAAAATATATTCCAACACAATTTATCCTTGCGAAAATTTTGTTTTTAAGATTTATTAGCAGATTTTCGTAAGGATTTTTTTTTGATGATTCTATTTACGACTATTTTTCAGACCGATTTCCCAAATCAATCAATCGCCTTTTAAGTTCTCGTCCCGCAGATGTAATTTCTGATTTAGTATTTATAAATAGGGGTTTGCCATATTTTATTACTGCAGGAGAAAATGGTTTTGGAATAATAAAATTGTCCCACGAGTTTAAAATCCATTTATGTTTTGCGTCACAAAAAACGGGGATTATCGGTTTGCCTGATTTGTATGCAAGATAAAGGATTCCTTCCTGAACAGTCTCTTTTGGTCCGCGGGGACCATCCGGTGTAATTGCGAGATCAAATTTTCTTATTTTTCGCAATGATTTTTTTAAAGCACCTATTCCACCTCTTGTTGAAGAACCGCGAATAGTTTGATAGCCCAAACTGAGTGTAATTCTCGAAATATATTCTCCGTCTTTGTGCTGTGAGATGATGACATGAATATTTTCAAATTTGTGGGCAAAAGAGAGCATTAGTAGGCGGCTGTGCCAAAAAGCAAAGATTACGGAACCATTTTGTTTCCTAACTTCTTGCATATTAGCGTATCCGATTCTTTTGATATGTAAACTGCTAATTAGCAATTTTATCAGATTAGTGCCGAATAGTTCGGCAAATCTATATTTTGTCGCTTGTTTCATTTATCATTGATAAAATTATTTTTACCACATTTTCCGAAGCACTCTTATTTCCCAATTTATCTTCAATAGTGGAAATTTGGTTTTTCATGCTTAGATAATTTCCCTCATCTAATAAATATTTTTCGATATTTTCCGTGATGTTTTTGATATTTGCTTCATTTTGAATAAGTTCGGGAATGATCTTTTTCCCAAGAAGAATATTTGGCATTGCGATCATATCAATATTGATAAAAAATTTTGCGAGGAAATATGAGATAGAAGAGATTTTGTAAACCACGATTTCCGGAGTTCCGATAAAAGCGGTTTCCAAACAGGAAGTTCCGGATTTGGAGATAATAAAATCACTGTGTTTCATCAGGTCGTAAGTTTCGTGAATTATTTTTACTTTGTCTTTTATCGGATCGATGATTTTTCTAAAATGGTTTTCATTCACCGTATCGGCAAGCGAAATAAGAAATTCAAATTTTCCTTTGTGAATCACTTCCAAAAAAATTATGGTTCCAATCAATTCGGGGAGTATTCGCATTATTTCAATATCTCTACTTCCGGGAATGAATCCGAGCCATTTTTTGTTTTCATTCAAATTATAAACTTGAGCAAATTCTTTTTTTGAATATCGAAAATTAATCTCTTCGCATACCGGATGACCAACAAATTCTGCATCTGCATCAATTTTGTTATAGAGCTTTTCTTCAAAAGGGAAGATCACAGCAATTTTGTCACAATACTTTTTCATTTTGAAAATGCGTTTTTTCTTCCAAGCCCAAAATTGCGGACTGATGTAATACAAAACCGGAATTTGCATTTTGTGAGCCAACTTCGCAATTCGCATATTAAAACCCGGATAGTCGAGCAGGATAATCAGATCGGGTTTTCGTATCTCAAATTCCTTTTGAATGGTGGAGTTTACTTTTCGGATAAAGGGAAGATGTTTGACAACTTCCGCAAAACCGATGATAGAAAATTTTTCAAATGGGAAAATTGCTTCGAAGCCCTGTTGCTGCATCTTCGATCCGCCGATTCCCCAATAATTACATTCTAAATCCAGCTTGTTTAAGCGTTTTAAAACTTCTGCGGCGTGAATATCCGCAGAGCGTTCACCAACGAGGAAAAATATATTTTTCATATTATGTGAGATATTGTCCCCGAATTTCACTAATTTTACGAATTTGGTGCGTAGATACGTGTGGGACTTTAGTAGAATTTTTTGTTTGCATTATTTATCGTTAGAAATTTGTTTTCTGCTTTAGCAAAATAATTTTTTATTGCAAAGCAGGTATATAAAATAGACTGGGGTTGCTTTGTTATCCCGGTTTGATAAACGAAAATCATAATTTGTTGAAAGCAATTCATAAATCTTTGTAGAGGAGTAAGAAGGGAAAAATATTAAAATTTTTTCCGCAGATGATATTTTATTACATTTTTGAAGATTGTTCTTGTAGCCGGAAAAAGGCAGAGAATTCCAAAAGCATCGGTAAACAGTCCGGGAGTAATGAGAAGCGTAGCACCGACGAGGATCAAAGCTCCGTCCAATAATTTATCCGCAGGAAAGCGACCTTCGGAAAAATCTTGTTTGATTGCCACAATTACCCAAAAACCTTGCTGTCTCGCTAAATAGGCACCGCCTGCACCGGTTATAAGAATTATGGCAATTGTGCGCCAGAATCCGATTATTGAGCCGACTTTGATGAGAAGAGCCAGCTCAAGTAACGGAATTATCGTAAATAAAAGAAAGAGATAAAAAATAAATCGTTTTTTCATAGGATAAGAATTTTACAGGAAAAGTTATAAAGAAAAAAATAGACGCTTATTAGAGTCCATCAGTAAAGGAAAATCTTGAGTTAAGTTCCGTTTTTTTGAACTTGACTTAAGTTTTTCCAACTTACAATTATAACGCTACTTAAATTAATAGATAATTTTTTCAATTCGTCACGGAATGGTCCGTGACTTCTCGAAAAGGCTACTTTACGGACAAACACTAATTATGACATTTAAAATAATTTCTGTTTTCATTATATTTTTATGTCTTAGCAACTTTGCGTTTTCTTTCTGCTTCAATCTTTTGCAGGATGCACTAAAAGGGAAAGCGGAACGAAAACCACATATCCGAGCACGAGCAGAATCGTACCAAAATTATTTGCAGAATTTACGATAATATATCCAACGATGATGCAGAGAAGAGCTGCGATCATGAGGATAAGATTGGTTGAACCAAAATGGAATCTTTGCACTTTACCAGAATTTTTTTGTATTATTGCCATAAATTTCTCCTAAATTTATAAAATTAATTTCTATTTTTTACTTGTTTTATTTTTTCTAACATTTGTTGGGATTTTATTACCCCATCTTCACTATTGCCGATTTTTATTGACGCTTCCCATTGTTTTTTGGCTTCGTTGAGTTTACCGAGTTTCCAAAAAATATTTCCAAGATGATAATATATTATCGAATCTTGCCGATCGCTATCAATAACAATTTGCATTGCATCAAGTGCTTTTTCGTATTGCCCTGATTGAAAAAAAGCCCAAGCAAGACTGTCCCAAATATAAACATTTTCTGAATCAATGGAAACAGCTTTTTGCAACAATTTAACTGCTTCATTTAGATTAATCCCGTCTTCAGCATAGGAATAGCCGATCTGATTGAGGAAATGGGGATTATTCGGGAATTTTTTTAAAGCAATTTGGAGAATTTCCATTTCTTTTTTTTCTTGACCCAATTTATTGTAAACAGAGGATAGACGGTAATAGGGTTTAACTTGAGTAGAATCTTCGCGAATGGCATCTAAGCAAAATGGAATGGATTTTTCAAAAAGTTCTTCTCCATAGTAAAAGTTTCCCATTGTCATAGAAGTTGATTCCACTGGATTTTCTCTCAGGTCTAACAAATGTCTGGCAAAGGTTGTGTCGTTATCAGTTTTTAAATAAATGTATGCTAATGAATTCAAAATGATAGGATTCTTGAAATAGGTAGTGTCTATTTCTGCCAATATTTGTTTGGCTTTTGCAATAGAATCGTTGCTGGCATAATAGAATGAATAGAACGTTTTAACGACGTTATGCAGGGTATCATTTTTTGTTTTGGAAAATGTATAAACTTTATCAAAGAGTTTTGTGTCATGCGTAAAATTTGTGATTTCGGTAATAGATTGAAAATTAGTCAGCAGCCTATTTAGGTTTTGAATATAAAAAAAATACTCGGAAGATTTTTCAAAATTTTGCAAATGAAATTCGGAAAGTGCCATCATCTCATACGTTGTATCAAGAGTTTCTGCGTTTGCATTGGGATTATGAACTATATATTTTTCGCCGAATTCTACGTTTTTTTCATAATTATGCATCTGAAAATAAGTATCGAAAATTATTTTTTTGATAAAAAAGTCCAATGAATGGATAGAATAATAATTTGCAATATCAAGGATTTTTTGAAAGTTATCAGTATAAAAAAGCGAAATGATTAATTCCCGCAACTGAATCGGAGGAAGTGTGTTTGTAAGATTGAAAATGTGCTCAAAATATTTTGCAGCTATTGTGAAATCACGTTTGTTAAAATAATAATCACCGAGCCAAAGGCTTGCATGATAGTGGTCGGGATTAATGGCTAATATTTTTTTTAATGTTTTGATGAATTCTTCATCTTCGCCAATTTGAGCATAAATCTGTGATATTTTATAGAGGAAATCAGGATTATCTTCAGCCAATTTTTCCGATTTTTTAAGATAGTGAAAAGCAAGATCTTTGTCTCCAACTTCAGAATATATCTGATAGAGGAGAAAATATATTTTATGATTTTTATGATCCTTATTTCTCAAATATCGCTTGAGGATTTTTACCGCTCTTTTATTTTCACCCATGCGTTTGTAACTATCTGCAACCATGAGGAAAATGTCCGAATTCGTAAAACCTTGCTCAATGCTTTTTACTCCAATATTGATAATTTTTTCAAATTTCTGCTGGAAATATAAAACAGACATTCGCTCAATTACTATTTTTTCAGAATTTGGGTCCATTATCTGAGCGAGGTGGAAGAGAGAATCCGCTTCTTCGTAATGATGATCGCTTTTTGCTTGTTCGCCCAACCAAAAATAGAAATAAGAATTATTTGCCCTGGCAGATGTAACTGAAAACAACTGCAATGTTATAAAGAAAAGTAGCAGTAAAAAGATGTGCTTTTTTCGGATCATATATTAATCAGATTTGAGATGAATATTGTATTGTGAGGGAACGATCCGGCTCGTCATATTGGTTGTTCAAAATATCTCTAAAATTCAATTGCAGCCTTATGTTATCCGAAATATTCAGATAAAGAGCTGCGTTTAAATATCCGTTATCTTCCCCAAAACTGTAAGTTTCGGCATTGCCGGATTTTCCGTTGTCATTAAAGGCGAAATCATATTCACTGAAAAATCCAATTTGATTGTTTAAACTTTTGTCAATTCCGAGAAAACAATTTAGATTGTCATCATTATCATCGCGTTCAATACTGTAATTCGCCCCGACATGGATTCCGAGTTCACCCAAGAAATTAAAATTTTGACTTAAAACCGTATAAAATCCTTTGGATTTTAATTCGTAACGGTTAACTTTAATCGTGTCTATGTCTGTCTCCAAAAATGCTCCGTAACCACGAGAATCAAAACCAACTGCCAGAGCCGGAGTTTTTGGGCTTTCATCAAAAATACGATATTTGACGTAAACACCCGGATATTCATCCCAGTTTGGCTTTTCGTTTCCGATAACGCTTTCACCACCATATTCCATTCCAAACATCAATTTCGGAATAATTCCAACACCGGCACCGAAACAGATTCCTCCATTTTTGTAAATCAATGATTGAAAATTAATTTCGCCTTTTTGTAGAATCCCTGCGGTGGGAATATCAACAAGTTTTGTCAGTTCTTGGGCAAATATATTTGTAGTAAGAACTACAAAAAACAATATGCCGACAATGAGGGCTGTTTTTACAAATCCGTGTTTTTTTCTTCTTCTTAACATTTTTCCTCCGAATTAAATTTATTTATTTTTATATAACGAATATCATGAAACCGCTATGAACCTGTCAAAGTTTTAGTATTTGACAATTATATAAAAGAGATAAAAGGCTTGGAAAATTATAAACTTAGTTCATTTCAATCAGTAGTCATCAGTTCAATCAGCATTATTCGAGTCGAATTGTTTTTCCGTCCTTAATCATCTCGTTCCCAAGCCCCGCACTAGTCTTCCGTTCCCAAGCCCCGCACCAATCTCGTTCCCATCCGCCAGCTGGCGGATTGGGAACGCCTTTTTCGAGAAGCCCCTGCTTCGAACTTTCATATTTCGCCAAATCTCAGATGGAAAATGCTATGTGCTCCTGGGATGAAATGCCAAACTGGGGTTTGGCGACAAATTGTGTTCCCAATCCGCCAGCTGGGGTTTGGGAACAAGAGAAAATAAAAGGTTTGAGAACAAGAGAAAATAAAA